>NZ_DBHKZA010000014.1:15401-76506 GCF_057314935.1 Achromobacter sp. | reverse complement strand
GGCGGCTATGTGCTGATGGCCGCCGCCCTGGCAGCCCTGATCATCGCCAACAGCCCGGCCGCCCCGATCTATTTCGATGTGCTGGGAACCAAACTGGGCTTTCACACAGGGCCCGTCCTGCTCCGCGAAACGGTGCTGCATTGGATCAATGATGGCCTGATGGCCGTGTTTTTCCTGCTGGTGGGATTGGAGATCAAGCGCGAGGTGCTGGATGGCCAATTGCGCGGGGCGGCAAGAATCGTCCTGCCGGGCATTGCCGCGCTGGGCGGCATGCTGGTGCCGGCGCTGATCTATGTGCTGGTCAACCTGGGCAACCCCGATACCCTGCGCGGCTGGGCGATCCCCGCCGCCACCGACATCGCCTTCGCGCTGGGCATCCTGGCGCTGCTGGGCAGCCGCGTACCGACCTCGCTCAAGATCTTCCTGACGGCGCTGGCGATCCTGGATGATCTGGGCGCCATCGTCATCATCGCGCTGTTCTATACCTCGCAATTGAAAGTCTTCGCCCTGATCATGGCGGGCGCCTTGCTGGCCTGCCTGTTCTGCCTGAACCGCGCGGGCGTGCTGCGGCTCACCCCGTACCTGCTGATCGGCGCCGTGCTGTGGTATTTCGTGCTGAAGTCCGGCGTGCACGCCACCCTGGCCGGCGTGGCGCTGGCGCTGACGATCCCGCTGCGGCCCCGCAATGCCGGCCAGCCGCAGGCGCATTCGCCGCTGCATGATCTGGAAGACGCGCTGCACAAACCCGTGGCGCTGCTGATCGTGCCCATCTTCGGCTTCGCCAACGCCGGCGTATCGTTTGCCGGCATGGGCTTGGCCAGCCTGGCGCAACCGGTGCCGCTGGGCGTGGCGCTGGGCTTGTTCCTGGGCAAGCAGGTGGGCGTGTTCGGCTTTTCCTGGCTCGCCATCCAGATGGGCGTCGCCAGCCTGCCGCGCCATGCCTCGTTCACGCAGCTGTACGGCGTCGCGCTGCTCTGCGGCATCGGCTTCACCATGAGCCTCTTCATCGGCGCGCTGGCCTTCACGGACGCCGCCACCGTGGACGCCACCAAGATCGGCGTGTTGACAGGATCGCTCGCCTCGGCGGTGATCGGCTTCCTGCTGCTGCGCATGAGCGGCACGCCAGCGGAACACGCGCAGCCGCGCTGAACCGCCCTGCGGACGTTGCGGTAGACTGGCCGCAACGCTTTCGCAGGAGGCATGATGAAACAGCCCGCCATCCATGTTCAGCGCGTCTATGAAGGCACTGGCCCCGAAGGCAGCTACCGAGCGCTGGTCGATCGCATGTGGCCGCGCGGCCTGCGGCGCGCCGACCTGGGACTGGACGAATGGGCCCGCGACATCGCGCCCACCGCCGAACTGTGCAAGTGGTTCAGCCACGAGGACGAACGCTGGGAAGCATTCCGCGCCCAGTACCTGGCGCAACTGGCCGCGCCCGAGCAGCAGGCCCGCATGGCGGCGCTGCTGCAAGCCGCCGGCAAGCGCCCCCTGACGCTGCTGTACGGCGCTCGCAACACCGAACATAACCAGGCCCTTGTGCTGCGCGACGCGTTGCAGGATTACGCGCGCCACCCCTTGCGCGCGGGCTAGGGGTGCTGGCAGGCGCGGGCGCCGCGTGCGATCGCTTGCGCCACCCGTTTGATGACGTCAGGGCGAGCCAGCCGGCGTTCCTCGTCCGGATTCACGATTACCCCCACCTCCACCAGCACCGCAGGCATGGGCGCGGTCTTCAGCACCGCCAAGCCGTCGAAACGGTGCACGCCCAACCGGCGGTCTATCAATGGCCGGTTTTCGCCGGCAATCGGTTCGGCGTGGTACAGCGAAGGCTTTTCGCCGGCAGCCACCAGCTCCTCGCCGATGGCGCGCGCGCAACGCAGGCTCTGTTCATACTTGGGATTGCGCTCGGACACGAACACGGAGAAGCCGGCAAACTCGCGCTGGCGGCCCGCGTCGATGTACTGCTGTTGCATCGAGTCGTGATGGATCGAGACAAAGAAATCCGCCGTCGGCGCCATGCGCGAACGCTTGCCCAGTTCGACTTCGGCGCCATTGGCTGCCACCTGGGTCACGCGGTCGCCGGCCGCGCGCAGATCGGCCGCCACCAGATTGCTGACATCCAGGTTGTACAGGTACTCGACCCGCCCGCTTGCTCCCGTCGCGCCAGGCCGGTTGGGGGTGTGCCCGGTGTCCACCACGATGTGCGCGGCCTGCGCGGGCAACGCCCACAGAGCGCCTGCGCATAGCGCCGCGCGCGCCGCGGCCCTCGGGAAACGATGGATGAAAGCTGATGCCACGCCGATGACCGCCTGCAAGAAGTGATGGCCGCTGGACCCCGCCCAGCCGCCGGAACGGATCAGATGTTACCGGCAACCGGCGGTCCGATGGCGTTCAGGCGCTGCTCAAGCTGAAGGACTACCATCCAGGGATGCTCCTTGCGCTAAAGGGGGCGCGTTCGCGCCTTCCCCTGCAAGGCCTGTTGCCGGCCCCGCGCCACGATGCAGCTTGCGCGGGCCTGCCGGCATTCCTGAACCGGAGGTTGCAGCATGAGCCAGTTGAATGGAAAAGTCGCCGTCGTGACCGGCGCCGCCAGCGGTATCGGCAAGGAAATCGCCCTGACGCTTGCGCGCGCCGGCGCGACCATCGCGATCGCCGACCTGAATCAGGCCGGCGCCGACGCCGTTGCCCGCGAAATCGAGCAGGCCGGCGGCAAGGCGATGGGCGTGGCGATGGACGTCACCAGCGAAGACGCCGTGAACCAGGGCATCGACAAGGTCGCGGCCGCCTACGGCAGCATCGACATCCTGATCTCGAACGCGGGCATCCAGATCGTGAACCCCATCGAAAGCTTCGCCTTTTCGGATTGGAAGAAGATGCAGGCCATCCACGTGGACGGCGCCTTCCTGACGACCAAGGCGGCGCTCAAGCACATGTACCAGGACAATCGCGGCGGCGTGGTGATCTACATGGGATCGGTGCATTCGCACGAAGCCTCGCCGCTGAAGTCCGCCTACGTGGCCGCCAAGCATGCGCTGCTGGGCCTGGCCCGCGTGCTGGCCAAGGAAGGCGCGGCGCACAACGTGCGGTCGCACGTCATCTGCCCGGGCTTCGTGCGCACGCCGCTGGTCGAAAAGCAGATCCCGGAGCAAGCCCGCGAACTGGGCATCAGCGAAGAGGACGTGGTCAAGAAGGTGATGCTGGGCGATACGGTGGACGGCGTCTTCACCACCGTTGAAGACGTGGCGCAGACCGCGCTCTTCCTGTGCGCCTTTCCCAGCGCGGCCTTCACCGGCCAATCGTTCGTCGTCAGCCACGGCTGGTACATGCAATAGGCCAGCGGATGCGCCGAAGTTGATACCCTTATGCCGTTGGGCGGGCGCGCGGCGTTGCGCGCCCGCCGCCATCGGCTTGCCTGCGGGCATAAGGAATCCCATGTCTTTCAGCTCTGACGCCTGGGCGCGCAACGCCGCGCTCTACGAGAAAACGCGCGACATGCCGTTCAACCAGGAACTGGCCAGCGGCCGGCTCGACGAGAACGCATTCAAGCACTACATGATCCAGGACGCGCACTACCTGGTGGCGTTCGGGCGCGCGCTGGCGATCGCGGCCGCCAAGGCGGACGACGCCGACGGCGTGGTGCAATTCGCGGACGCAGCCAAAGGCGCCGTGGTCGCCGAGCGTTCGCTGCATGCGGGCTTCATGAAGCAGTTCGGCATTGACGCCGCCACCTTCGAAGCCACCCCGCTGACGCCCGCCAGCCACCACTACACCAGCTTCCTGATCGCCACCGCCTGGAGCGCGCCCTATCCGGTGGCGCTCGCCGCCTTGCTGCCGTGCTTCTGGATCTATGCCGAAATCGGCCGCGAGATCCATGCGCATGCGGCGCGCCCCAATCCCTACGCGGCATGGATCGACACGTATGCCGGCGACGACTTCCATGCGCTGGTGCGGGCCGTGATCGCGTCGGTGGACCGCGCCGCCGAAGCGGCGTCGGCGCAGACGCGCGAGGCCATGCACCAGGCCTACACGCACGCCGCCCAGCTGGAATGGATGTTCTGGGATTCGGCCCACCGCCAAGCCGGCTGGCCGGTCTGAGCCTGGCGCCCGCCTAGAACTGATAGCGCGTGCTCAGCAAGACGCTGCGCGGCGTGCCGTAGTAGTTGCCGCCGTTGTTGCCCTGCATCGATTCGAAGTAGCGCTTGTCGAACAGGTTGTTCACGTTCAGCTGGATATCCAGCTGGCGATTGACCCGGTAGCCCGCCACCAGGTCGACCAGCGCGTAGGGCGACTGCTTGATGACGTACCCCGCGCTGCTGGTCAGCGATTGCGTGGTGATCTTGCTTTGCGCGCGCAGCGCGCCGCCGACGCGCCATTTCTCGTAGGCGCCCGGCAAGTGGTACATCGCGGCCAGCTTGAACTGATGCTGCGGGATGTAGCTGGCGTAGGGCTGGCCGGCCGCGCCGTCCACCCCGCCGCTGGACACCTTGGCGCGCGTATAGGAATAGCCGATCCCCACATTCAGGCGCGGCAGCAGTTCGCCATTGATGTCGATCTCGACGCCCTCGCTTTTCACCTCGCCCACAGCGCGGTAGCAGTTGGTCGCGACAAAGCACGACGCGATATCCGTGACGGCCTGCGGCAGGTTCGTCTGCGTAGTCGAGAACAACGCGATGGCGGCGTTGACGCGCTCGTCCAGATAACTGCCCTTCAAGCCGATCTCGTAGTTGGTGCCCTCCACCGGCTTGAGCACGGTGCCGGACGTGTCCAGGTAGTACTGCGGCTTGAAGATGCTGGAATAGCTGGCGTAGACCGAATGGTTGTCGTTCAGGTCGTAGATCAGCGCCGCGTACGGCGTGAAATGGGCGTCCTCGCCGAACTTGCGGTGGCTGCTCCAGCTGCCTTGGGTCTGCTTGTTGTCGAAGTCGAACCAGTCCATCCGCGCACCCAGGATCATGCTCAACGGGTCGGCCAGGCGGAAGCGGCCCGTGGCGTAGGCCGAGGTCAGCTCGGAGCGCTGATCGCGGCGCCACATGGTGTCTTTCACGAAGTCCTGACGGCGCAGCGAATCCGGATTCCAGGTGTAGGGATTCACGCCCGACACCATCAGGTAACCGCCCGGCTCGTCCAGGTAGCTGTAGCCGTTGTCCAGCCACTTGTCGTTGCGGTAGCTTGCGCCTACCGCGATCTCGTGCTCGCGGCCGAACAGCGTGATGGGGCCTTGCGCGGACACGTCGAAGCTGCGCTGCTTCTTGTCGTAGTCGTATCGCCCGCCCATCACGTCGTACACGATGCCACCCTGCGCGTCGTAGTCGCCCGAAACGAAGTAGGCGCCGTCCAGCGACGATTTACCATTGACCCCGCGCGCCGCGGCGCGCGCGATCCAGCCGTTGTCGAAGGTGTGCTTCAGTTCGGCGAAGAGGCTGTATTCGCTTTTGTCCCAGTAGCTCCACGACGGCGAGAACCGTCGTGAACGCCGGATGTCCAGCGGCGAGCCGTCTGGCGCGGTGGGCACGCCCATCCATTCGGAGCCCGGGTTGTCTTCGCGGTTGGAATGCCCGCCCAGCGTCAGCGTGGTGTTGTCGGTGATGTCGATGTCGACCACGCCGTAGTACAGCTGCTTGCGGCTGCTGTAGCCGTCGGTGAAGTAATCCCGCGATTGCTGCGACGTCACGAAGCGGCCGCGCACGGACCCGCTGTCGTTCAGCGGGCCGCTGGCGTCGAACTCGCCCGAGAAATTGTTCCAGGACCCCGCGCGCGCGGTCGCGATGAACTGCGCGGCATCGGTCGGCTGCTTGCGCACGAAGTTGATGGTGCCGGAGGGGTCGCCCATGCCGGTCATGAGGCCCGTGGGGCCGCGCACGACTTCCACGTGGTCGTACATGGCCGTGGTGCTGTAGGTGGACGTGTCCGTCTCGTACGACACGGGCAGGCCGTCCATCAGGAAGGTGTTGATGGTGAAGCCGCGCGAGAAGTAGCGCGAACGATCGTTGCTCCAGTGGTTCACGGTGACGCCGGTGGTGCTGTTGGCCACGTCATCGATCGTCTGCATCGCAAAGTCGTCCAGCTTCTGCCGGGTGACCACGCTGACGGACTGGGGCGTTTCCTGGATGGTCAGCGGCAGCTTGGTCGCCGTGTTCATGGCGCCAGTGGTGTAGGAGCCGGTGTCTTCGGTGATGGAGTTGCCTTTGCCCACGACCGTGATGGTGTTCAACATGACGCTGGACGTGTCGCCCTCCGATTGGCGCGACACGGACACGCTGCTGCCCGAGCGTTCGAACACCAATCCCGTGCCGGCCAGCAAGGCCCGCAAGGCCTGGTCGGGCGTCAGCGTGCCCGACACCGCGGGCGCCTTCAGGCCCCGCACCGTGTCCGGCGCGTAGGCCAATTCCAGCGCGGCTTGCGTCGCCAGTTGCGTCAACGCGCCTTCCAGCGATTGCGCGGGGATATTCAAGGACAGCGGCGCCTCCTGCGCCTGGGCGGCAGGCTGTGGCACGGCCAGCGCCAGCAGCACGGACATGGTCAGCACGGTCAAGCCGCGCGTCGGCAAAGCCAGGCGCACAGCGGCGCGGGAAGAGGGTCCAGAAGGGATACGGTTCACGGGACTAGCGTTCCTGGAGGGGTCTTGAGACAGGGCTCGCCAGTCAGCCGGATGCGGAAGATTCTGGCGGCGCAGCGGCATCGGATCGATGCCCTTGGGAGACAAGACGCCTGTCACGGCGAAATCCCTGATGGAAAAAGGCCGCTGAATAGTAACTATTCGTAATTTCATTCGCCGCGCAAGGTGGGCGGCAGGCCGTCGGCCTTGCTTGGCTTAGCGGCGGACGATCACGGCCGAGCCGTCCGAGCCGGCTTGCACGCGCACCGGCGCGATAGCGGGCAGCAAGTCCAGGAACGCGCGGGGGTTGTCGACGCTGAACACGCCCGATACCCGCAACGCGGCCACGTCCGCGCCGGACACGCGGATCGGCGGGTGGCCATAGCGGTTCATCTCGGCCACGGCGTCGGATAACGGGACATCGCGGAACACCGCGCGGCCGGCGTGCCAGGCCAGCAGAGTCGGCACATCCCATTTTTCGGATGGCGACAAGCGCCCATCCTCCACCGTGCGGGTGCCCTGCCCCGCGCTCAACAGCACCTGGCTGCGGTTCCACCAATGGCCGGCCTCGACCGCCACCGTGCCGGCATCCACGGCCACGCGCACGGCGTCGCCGTCGCGGCGCACATTGAACCGCGTGCCCGTCACCCGGACGGTCGCGCCACCCGCTTCCACGTAGAACGGCCGGCTGGCGTCCGGCGTCACCGAAAACGTGGCCTCTCCCGCAGCAAGCGCCACCACCCGGCGGTCGGCGTACAGCGTCACCGCCAACTGCGTCGCCGTGTTCAGGTCGATGACCGACGCATCAGGCAGCGACACGCGCTGCCGTTGTCCCGGCTGCGTGGCGTATTGCGCCGCGTAGGCGGGATCGCCCGCCATCCATCGGGACAATGCCACGCCTGCGACCACGGCGGCGGTACAGGCAAAAGCCGCGCCGGCCATCACGCGGCGGCGCGATGTGAGGGGGCTGCGCCGGCGGGCGGCGGCGGGCGCCTCCTCCTGCACCAGCGCGCGCAACCGGTCTTCGCCCAGCTGGCCGCTGGCGTTCCAGATGCCGCGCGCACGCCGGTATTCCAGGCCGTGCGCCGGGTCTGCCCGCAGCCACGCGTCGAACTGCTGGCGTTCGGCCTCGCTCATCCGTTCCGAATGCACACGGGCGAACCAAAAGGCCGCCGCGTCGCGGGGATCAGTCAGGGTGTCTGGGTCGATGGGGTCTGTCATTGCGCGGCGGATCAATCCGGGCAGAAGTGTTTCAGCTGTTCGCGGATTTCTCGCGTGGCGTCCATGATATAGCGCTCGACCGTGTTCAGCGCCACGCCCATCCGCGCAGCGACTTCAGGCTGCGAATAGCCCTCAAGGCGGCACCAGACATAGGCTTGCCGTTTCTTCAACGGCAGGCTGGCCAGGGCGCATTCCAACGCATCGGCCAATTGGCGCGCACGCGCGTTGGACTCCGGGTCATGCCACTGCGCAGGGTCATCGGCCGCCCACGCCTCAAGCGACACCTCGTCATGCCGCGCCTGCCGCCGGATCTCGCTGATCAGCCGGTTCTGCGCCGCCCGGAACAGATAGGACTTGCCGTTCAATACGCCGCGGTTGCCGCCGCTCAACAAACCGGCCATCACGTCCTGGGCCGCGTCCTCGGCGTCACAGGGTCTGGAATTGCGCTTGGCCCACGCGCCCACCAAC
The DNA here is from genome assembly GCF_057314935.1 of Achromobacter sp. Classification (NCBI taxonomy): domain Bacteria; kingdom Pseudomonadati; phylum Pseudomonadota; class Betaproteobacteria; order Burkholderiales; family Alcaligenaceae; genus Achromobacter; species Achromobacter sp. The sequence goes on along the minus strand of NZ_DBHKZA010000014.1, from coordinate 68,225 downwards.
TCGCCGTAATGGGCGAGCCAGGCTTTCAGGCTGCTGGGTGGACGGGACATGACGGCAAATGCGGCAAGGGCACGAAGGCGGCAATATTAACAATGATTCTCAATTAATAAACGATATCCCCGACTTGCCGCCAAGCCGGCACGCGACGCGTCGCCTATGCCAAAATCGCGCCCATGCCGATCGATAACCGCCTCGTTCCCCACGCCCTCGCCGCCCAGACGGCGCAACTTCCCGACGCCTGGGCCGCCGCCTTCGCCCACCGCGCCGTCGCCGACGCGCTGGCCGCGGTCACCGCCCACGTCGAAACGCGCCTTGCCGAAGGCGCGGTGGTCTATCCCGCCACGCCGTTCCGTGCCCTGCACGGGCTGGCGCCGTCGGACGTGCGCGTGGTGATCCTGGGGCAAGACCCGTATCACGGCCCCGGCCAAGCGCAGGGGCTGGCGTTTTCGGTGCCCGACGATTGCAAACGCCCGCCCAGCCTGCGCAACATCTTCAACGAGATCGCGCAGGAGTTCCCGGGCACGCCCGTGCCGGCGGGCAATGACCTGAGCCCATGGGCGGACCAGGGCGTGCTGCTGCTGAACACCGCGCTGACGGTGGAAGACGGCCAGCCCGCCTCCCACGCCAAGCGCGGCTGGGAGACCGTGACCGACGCGCTGATCTCGCTGGTCGCCCGCGACCCCTCGCCCAAGGCGTTCCTGCTGTGGGGCGCCCATGCGCAGGCCAAGAGGATGTTGCTTCCCGACAACAGCGGCCACCTGGTCCTGATGTCGAACCATCCCTCCCCACTTTCCGCCCGGCGGCCGCCCGTGCCTTTTCTGGGCTGCGGCCACTTCCGGACGACCAACGACTGGCTCGTCGACCAAGGGAAAAACCCTATTGATTGGGGACTGGACAAAAAAATAATTCCCCTGCAAGGCGAATTCGGGTTATGATCGCCGCACTGCACAAAACGAGTTCGGCATTTACCGCCTTGATTTAGCGGAATTTTTTGCAGTCTGCCGGGCAGCCTACGCCCCGGCCCCATGCCGAACTATCATCGATTCCTGACCTCCTTTCCTTTCGCCCTGCGTTCCACTCTGTATACGAGAACGCGCCACGCGCACGGTTGATTCGGTCGGCACGATGCTCCATCAACCGTCGCCTGGATCCGGCCGCCTAATCCCCTGGCCCGACCAAGCACTGCGTCGCATTGATTGCGGCAAGGGAAAGTAATGTCTTTCGAAAACCTGGGTCTTGCACCCGCTCTGTTGTCGGCCGTTCAAGAAGCTGGCTTCAGCACCCCCACCCCCGTCCAAGCCGCTGCCATTCCGCAAGCGCTGGCCGGTCACGACCTGATGGTGTCCTCGCAGACGGGCAGCGGCAAGACCGCCGCCTTCATGCTGCCGGCCCTGCACCGCATTGCCCAGATGCCCGCCAACAAGGGCGTCGGCGTGCAAGTGCTGGTTCTGACCCCGACTCGCGAACTGGCCCTGCAAGTCACCGAAGCGACCGAGACGTATGGCCGCAAGCTGGCTGACCTGCGCACGGCGACCGTCGTGGGCGGCATGCCTTACGGCGCGCAACTGAAGGCGCTGTCGCGCCGCGTCGACGTGCTGGTCGCCACCCCCGGCCGCCTGATCGACCACCTGCAATCGGGCCGCGTCAAGCTGAACACCGTGCACACGCTGGTGCTGGACGAAGCCGACCGCATGCTGGACATGGGCTTCATCGAAGATATCGAGACCATCGTCGGCCGCCTGCCGGAAGACCGCCAGACGCTGCTGTTCTCGGCCACGCTGGACGGCACGATCGCCAAGCTGGCTGCCCGCATGATGCGCGACCCGCAACGCATCGAACTGGCCGGCGCCAAGGAAAAGCACACCAACATCACGCAAAGCCTGCTGTACGCAGACGATGCCAGCCACAAGATGCAGCTGCTGGACCACGTGCTGCGCGACGCCAAGCTGGATCAAGCCATTGTCTTCACGTCGACCAAGCGCGGCGCCGATGACCTGGCCGACCGCCTGGCCGACCAAGGCTTTGCCGCCGCTGCCCTGCACGGCGACATGAACCAGCGCCAACGCACCCGTACGCTGTCGCAACTGCAACGCGGCCAGCTGCGTATCCTAGTTGCCACCGACGTGGCCGCCCGCGGCATCGACGTGCAAGGCATCAGCCACGCCGTCAACTTCGACCTGCCGATGCAAGCCGAAGACTACGTGCACCGTATCGGCCGTACCGGCCGCGCCGGCCGCAGCGGCCTGGCGTTCACGCTGGCGACGCACTCCGAGCGCCACAAGGTCCGCCGCATCGAGCACTACATCGGCCAATCGATCACCCCTGAAGTGATCGCCGGCCTGGAACCCAAGCGCACGCCGCGTCCGTCGGCTGGCGGCAGCGGCGCCCCGCGTGGCGGCAAGCCGTTCGGCAAGCGTCCCGGCGGTTTCGGCGGTTCGCGTCATGAAGGCGGTTACCAAGGCAACCGCGAAGGCCGTTCTTTCGGCGGCCCGCGTGAAGGCGCTGCCCCGCGTGGCGAGTTCAAGCCGCGTGAAGGCGGTTACCAAGGCAATCGCGACGGTGCACCGCGCGAAGGCGGCTACCAAGGCAATCGTCCTTTCGGCGACCGCCCGGCCCGTTCGTTCAGCGACCGCCCCAGCTTCGGTGATCGTCCGCAGCGCGAAGGCGGCTACCAGGGCAATCGTCCCTTCGGCGACCGTCCCCCGCGTGAAGGCGGCTTCCGTGGCGGCGACCGTGACGCTCGTCCGAGCTTCGGCGATCGTCCCAGCTTCGGCGACCGTCCCCAGCGCGATGCCCGCCCGTTCAACGAGCGCGCTCCCCGTGAAGGCGGTTTTCGCGGCGGCGACCGTGACGCCCGTCCGAGCTTCGGCGATCGTCCCAGCTTCGGCGACCGTCCCCAGCGCGAAGGCGGCTTCCGCGGCGGCGACCGTCCGGAAGGCGGTTTCCGTGGCGCCAAGCCCTCGTTCGACAAGCGCCCCGGCGGCCCCGCCAAGCGCTTTGCCAAGCCGGCTGACCGCCGCGGCTAATTCGCCCGCTTGACCCCAAACAAACCCCGCGCCCGTCGCGGGGTTTGTCTTTTGAAGGCGGCAAACACGCGCAGCAGGGCCGTTCTTTTTTTGGGAAAATGCCGTAATGACCACGCCTTCTTCGACCATGCAACGCCCCGCCCCCGCCAATCTCCCCCCGCTGTCCGCCGCCGCCCGGGAACATAGCGATGCCGCCGCCGCGCACCTGTGCGCCGCGATCACGGCCAACGGCGGCTGGCTGCCGTTCGACCACTGGATGGCGGAAGCGCTGTATGCGCCAGGCCTGGGCTATTACGCCGCCGGCAACGTCAAGTTGGCCGACGGCGACGACGACGCCAAGACGCCCGCAGGCGACTTCGTCACCGCGCCGCAACTGACGCCGCTGTTCGCCCGCACGATCGCCCGCCAGGCGGCCCAGGTGCTGCGTCAGACGCAGACGCAGGCGGTGCTGGAATTCGGCGCGGGCACCGGCGCGCTGGCCGAAGGCGTGTTGCGCGAGCTGGATGCGATGGGGCTGGACCAGACCCGATACCTGATCCTGGAAGTGTCCGCCGACCTGCGTGCCCGCCAGGCGGCGCGCTTGGCGCCGTTCGGCGATCGCGTGCAATGGCTGGATGCGCTGCCCAATGCGTTCGCCGGCTGCGTGCTGGCCAACGAAGTGCTGGACGCGATGCCCGTGTCGCTGTTTGCCTGGGACGCCGCCGGCGCCGTGCAGGAACGCGGCGTGGCGCTGGATGCCGACGGCGGCTTCATCTGGGAAGACCGCCCCGCCCCTGCCGCGCTGGCTTCGGCGGTCGCTGCGCGCATGCCGGCCCTGCCGGGCTACGTGTCCGAAATCAATCTGCAAGGCGAGGCCTGGATCGCCGCGATGGGCAGCTGGCTGGAACGCGGCGCGGCCCTCCTGGTGGACTACGGTTTTCCGCGCAGCGAGTACTACCATCCGCAGCGCGCGGGCGGCACGCTCATGTGCCACCTGCGGCACCATGCGCATGGCGACCCGTTTACCGCCCCCGGTTTGCAGGACATCACCGCGCACGTGGATTTCACGGCCATGGCGGACGCGGCCTTGGAATCCGGTTTGCAGGTGCTGGGCTACACGTCGCAGGCCCGCTTCCTGATGAATGCCGGCCTGATGGACTTGCTGGCCCAGCTGGACCCGTCGGACGCGCAGCAATATGCGCAAGCCGTGGCGCCCGTTCAGAAACTGCTGTCGGAAGCCGAAATGGGCGAACTCTTCAAGGTGCTGGCCGTAGGCCGGGACGTGACGGAGCCGCTGGCCGGGTTCTCGCGCGGCGACCGGCTGGGCAAGCTGTAGCGGCTGGCGGCGCGCGGCCTCAGTCCGCTTGCCGCTGTTCCAAACGCTCAAGGCGCGCCTGGCGCACGCTGTCCTTGATGCGGGCCGGATCGCCCGCGCAGGCCTTGGCAATCGCCCCGGCATCCACGCCGCGCACGGCGCCCGCACGCGACTGCCACGCCACCATGTCCACGGGCTGCAAGACCGACGCCGTCTTCAAGAGATCGAAAAACCGGTCGGGCTTGCGCAGCGCATCGGCGCGCTCCATCAGCGCCAGTTGCGCATCCGCGCCGCCCGCTTCGGCGGCGTCCAGGCCTGCCAGTACCTCAGGCAGCAAGCGGGCGTAATCATTGCATTCGGTGGGCACCCGCATGCGCCGGCCCAGCGCCTCGCGTTCGGGCGTCAACCGGCACAGCAAGGCATAGCGCCCCGCCAGCGATAAGGACTGCGCCGCCGCCCGATCCACGTCGGCGCCCACTTCCTTCACGCCTTGCAGTTCGGGCATCACGCGGGCCAGCGCCCCGGACTCCTGCAGCACGTCCAGCATGCGCGACGGCTTCTTCGCCATCAGGCCGCGCGACAATTCCTTCCAGACCCGCTCGGCCACCAGCGCGTCGGCCTCGCCCGCCTCCACCATGCGCCGGCAGAGCGCCAGGGTTTCGGGGGCCACGGTGAAATCGTCGAAGCGGGCCGCGAAACGGCCCAGCCGCAAGATGCGCACCGGGTCTTCTTCGAAGGCGTCGCCCACATGGCGAAAGACGCGCGCGCGCACGTCGGCCTCGCCGCCCAGGGGGTCGACCCGTTCGCCAGCGAGCGTCTGGGCGATCGCGTTGACGGTCAGGTCGCGGCGGCGCAGGTCTTCTTCCAGCGTCACGTCGGCGCCGGTGTAGAACGTGAACCCCTTGTAGCCGCGGCCGGACTTGCGCTCGGTGCGCGCCAGCGCGTATTCCTCTTTGGTGCGCGGGTGCAGGAACACCGGGAAGTCGCCCCCGACCGGGACGAAGCCGCGGCGGACCATGTCTTCGGGCGTGGCGCCCACCACGACCCAGTCGTGGTCGCCCGGCGGCAGGCCGAGCAACGCGTCGCGCACCGCCCCGCCTACGATATAGACCTGCAAGCCGTCGATGGCCGGATCCCGCGTCATGGGATCGACGTGCTCTCGGCGCCGATCGGCACGATATTGCCCAGCCGTTCCTTCAGGGACTGCGACTGCCCGCTGAACATCGCCGCGTAATAGACCGCGTTGGACATCACGTTCTTCACGTAGGTGCGCGTCTCATTGAACGGGATGGTCTCGGCGAAGATGGCGCCTTCGACCGGATGCGTGAACGTCGAGCGCCAATTGTGGGGCCGCCGGGGACCGGCGTTGTAACCGGCGCTGGCCAGCATCTGCGACCCGTTCAGGTCGCGCAGCACCATGTTCAGGTAGTTGGTGCCCAGCACGGTGTTGGTGTCGAAATCGTTGACGCTGGCGGGCGTGAAATCGGTCATGCCGATCTTGCCCGCGACCCACTTGGCGGTGGCCGGCATCAGCTGCATCAGGCCCGAGGCGCCCACATGCGAGCGTGCGTCCATGATGAAACGCGATTCCTGGCGGATCAGGCCATAGACCCAGGCCGGATCCAGCGCGATGGCGTTGGCCTTGGCGGTGACGCGGCCTTCGAACGGCGCGATGAAGCGCTGGCTGAAATCGAATTCCTTTTCCGTGCGGTCGGACGTGTTGACGACGCGGTCGTAGATGTTTTCGGCGCGGGCCAGCTCGGCGGCCGCGATCAACTGGCGGTCGCTCATGCCGCGCAACGTGAAGTTCCATTCGGGCACGGCTTCGCCGCGCCAGCCCAGTCGGAACAATTGCACGGCACGCTGCAGCCCGGGATTGGCGCGGGCCTCGGCGATTTCGCGGTCGCTGACGGGTGCGGGGCGCGGCGGCACATTGATGCGGCGGCCCAGTTCCTCGGCGGACAGCTGGCCGTAGAAATCGAAGCGGTCGGCGATGCTGGCGTACAGGGCGTTGGCCTGGTCCTTGCGGCCGGTCGCGGCCAGGCCGCGCGCCTTCCAGTACACCCACGAGGGGTCATCGCGCTGCGACGCCGGCATCTCGTCGATGGATTCGATGACCCACTTCCAGTCGATCTTCGGTTGGCGCAGCGCGGCGCGCACTTTCCAGCCGGCGTTGTAGTCCGTCATGCGGATGTGGCCGGCTTCGTGATACCAGTCGTCGGCGCGGCTATCCAGCTTCAAGGCGGCCATCAGCGCGTACTGCCCGCGCACCCAGGCCAGGTTCGGCTTGGACATGGACTTGGCCCATTCGCGGCGCAGATAGGAATCGGCCACGCTGACGTCCGAACGCGCCAGGCGGGCCAGCGCGATCGTCACCAGCTCTTTCTCGTTGCGGCCCACCGGCATGCGGTCTTGCCGGGTCAGCCACTTCATCGGATCCTTCATCAGAAGGTCGTAGGTCTTGATGTCGCGCGCTTCGAACATGTATTGCACGAGCTTGCGCGCGTCGGCCGTCTTGTCGGCCTCGATGGCGTCGCGCAACTGCGGCTCCAGCTGTTCCCAGCCCAGGATGCCGTCGGCCACCAGTTGGTCGTACAGCGCCCAGCAGGCGCCGCCCGGCGCGAACACCGCGGTGGCCTGCGCCGCCGTGGCGCGCTGGCCGGTCATGTGCTTGGCGTCCAGGATGGCGCATTCGATCTGGGCGTTGCTGTTCTTCACGGGCGCCAGCTTGCGCACGGTTTCGAAGTCGCCGCTGCGGGCAGCCGCCAGCAGCCAGTCGCCGCGCAGGCGGTCGGCCAGGTAGGCGTCGCCATTGCTGCTGATGAAGCGCTGCAGGTCGGCCGTGGGCCGGCCCGTGGCGGGCGGGGTCCAGAGCTGATAGCGCAGCAGCCAGTATTCGGGATACATGCCCAGCGTGTCGGACTTGGCCTGCGGCACCAGCGCGCCCAGCACGGACCACTGCTTGCGGTTCATGGCCTCGCGGGCGGCCACCACGGCGGCCAGGGCGGGCGTGTCGGCGGTGGGCGGCAGGCCGGCCAGCACCGCGGGCGGCACAGCGATGAGGGGTTGCGTCGACTGGACGGCGGGCTGCGGCTGGGGATTGACGGCGGCGCTGCGCTGCTGCGCGTCAACCGGCGCACAGGCGGCGGTGAAGAGAGCCAGCAGCGGCAGCCAGCGGCGCAGGCCGGAACGGGGGTCCGAAGCGACCGCGCCGTGCGGGGATTTCCGGCCGGATTTCTGATACCGTCGGACTTGCAGAATCTGTGTCATGCCGTGTCCCTCATTTGCCGTCATACACCGGCCCTGCACGCCGGCATGCTGACTGGCGTTTCAGATTCCTGCGTGCCAGATTCCTGCATGCCCGATTCCAGCATGTTCGCCTTCATTGTCCACCCCCATCACAGCCACTGCATGACTACGCAAAATACTCCAGAGGATACCGCAGTCCAGCACCGCACGCGATTGCGGAAACTGCGTGCCGAAATGCCCGAAGACCAGCGCAGCCGTGGCGGTTTGCTGATGCGTGCACGCCTGTTCACCTGGCTGAATGTGGCGCGCGACGAAGCGGCACGCGCCGGCCGTCCGGCGCCCGCCACCGTGGCCGCTTTCTGGCCGATGGCGGACGAGCCCGACCTGCGCCCCCTGCTGTCGCAATGGGTGGAAAACGGCGTCGCCGTCGCATTGCCCGTGGTGCGCGAACGCAACGCCCCCCTCGCGTTCCTGCCGTGGACGCCCGAGGCCGAACTGCGCGCCGGCCCTTACGGCATCCAGGAACCAGTGGCCGGCGCCGAGGTGCTGCCCGACGTCGTCCTGGTGCCGACGCTCGGTTACACCGACCAGGGCGACCGCCTGGGTTACGGCGGCGGCTATTACGACCGCACCCTGGCAGCGCTGCGCGAACGGGGCCACCCGTTCGTCACGATCGGCATCGCCTGGAGCTGCGGCGAACTGGACGCCGACTATGCCCCGGCCGCGCACGATTACCCGCTGGACGCCGTGCTGACGCAGGACGGCTGGGTGCCGCATGCGCCGCTGGAACAAGGCGCCCCGGGCGGCACCACGCTGCACACGTACCGAATGCACTGACGCACCAGATAGGTCCGGCGGCATGCACCACTACGGTGCATTCAGTACCGCTGGCGTCCTACGCGCGGCGGGGGATGGCGTTTCGGCGCCCTTGGGAGGATATTGTGCCCAAGTCCCCGGCTTGCCCGAAAAGCTGGCATGCGGGTTGCTTATTCTTTGGGACCGGCCACGCATCGGCCGGGTAATGACCGTGTGCAAGGCCGCCGCCTGCCGGTTGGCCGCAGCACCCAGCATCGGAGGAGCCATGAAGGACAGATCATCCCGTCCAGCCGCTTTTGATGAAATGCGCGACAGTGCCGGCGGCATACGCTCCCAATACCAGGCCTTCGAGCGCTGGCACCAAGAGCAATCGGCCGAAGCCATGGCCGTGCGACGGCTCGAAGCCGACCTGAGTTTCCGCCGCGTCGGCATCACCTTTTCAGTCGCCGGCGACGCCGCCGGCACCGAACGCCTGATCCCGTTCGACCTGATCCCCCGGATCATCCCCGCCGACGAATGGCGCCACCTGGAAGCCGGCCTGAAGCAGCGCGTGCGCGCGCTGAACATGTTCATCCACGACATCTACCATGGCCACGACATCGTGCGCGCCGGCGTCGTGCCGGCCGAACAGGTGTTCCTGAACGCCCAGTACCGCCCCGAAATGCAGGACGTGGACGTGGCGGAAGACATCTACTGCCACATCGCCGGTGTGGACATCGTGCGTGCGGGCGCGGGCGAGTTCTACGTGCTGGAAGACAACCTGCGCGTGCCCTCCGGTGTGTCCTACATGCTTGAGAACCGCAAGATGTCGATGCGGCTGATGCCGGACGCGTTCAGCCGCATCAAGGTCGAACCGGTGGCGCACTACCCCGACCTGTTGCTGGACAACCTGCGCGAAGTCGCGCCGCACGGCGGGGACGCCCCCACGGTTGTGGTGCTGACGCCCGGCATGTACAACTCGGCCTACTTCGAGCATGCCTTCCTGGCCCAGCAGATGGGCGTGGAACTGGTCGAAGGCCAGGACCTGTTCGTGGAGCAGAACACCGTCTACATGCGCACCACGCAGGGCCCGCGCAAAGTGGACGTGATCTACCGCCGGCTGGACGACGACTTCCTCGACCCCCTGTCGTTCCGCGCGGATTCGGCGCTTGGCGTGCCGGGTCTTCTGTCGGTGTACCGCGCCGGCCGCGTCACGCTTGCCAACGCCATCGGCACCGGCATCGCGGACGACAAGTCCACCTACTTGTACGTGCCGGACATGATCCGGTTCTATCTCAGCGAAGAGCCCATTCTGTCGAACGTGCCGACCTGGCGTTGCGGACGGCCGGACGAACTGTCCCACGTGCTGGCCAACATGCACGACCTCGTGGTCAAGGAAGTGCACGGCGCAGGCGGCTACGGCATGCTGGTGGGGCCCTCCTCCACCCGCGCCGAAGTCGATGCGTTCAAGGACCGCGTGCGCGCCAACCCCGCCAACTACATCGCGCAGCCCACGCTGGCGCTGTCCACCATCCCGACCTATGTGGAATCGGGTGTCGCGCCGCGGCACGTGGACCTGCGTCCCTATGTGCTGTGCGGCAAGGACATCCGCACCGTGCCCGGCGGCCTGTGCCGCGTGGCGCTGACCGAGGGCTCGCTGGTGGTCAACAGCAGCCAGGGCGGCGGCACCAAAGACACCTGGGTTCTGGAGGACTGAACATGCTGAGCCGAACCGCCGACAACCTGTTCTGGATGTGCCGCTACATCGAACGCGCCGAGAACACCGCCCGCATGCTGGACGTGAACCTGCAGATGTCGCTGCTGCCGCAAGACACGCAGACGCGCGAGGGCTCGTGGCTGGGCGTGCTGCGCATCTCTGAACTGCAGGGCCTGTACCAGAGCAAGTACGCGGCCATCTCGCCGCACGACGTCCTGCAGTACATGGTGCGCGATCCCGAAAACCCCTCGTCCATCTATTCGTGCATGCGCGCCGCCCGCGAAAACGCACGCGCCGTGCGCGGCAGCCTGACCACCGAAGTCTGGGAGACCTACAACACCACGTGGCTGGAACTGCTCAAGCACCTGCACACCGGCCTTCTGGAGCGCAACCCGGGCGAATTCTTCGAATGGGTGAAGTTCCGTTCGCACCTGGCCCGCGGCGTCACCATCGGCACCATGCTGGAGGACGAAGCACTGTACTTCCTGCGCATCGGCATGCACCTGGAACGCGCCGACAACACCGCCCGGATGCTGGACGTGAAGTTCCATGAACGGGGCGGCAACGGGTCGCAAAGCGCGTCGCAGACCGGCGCGCAGGAGGTGCGCACCGAACCCACCGGCACCGCCGCGCTGCAAAGCGAGTTCTACCGCTGGTCCGCATTGCTCAGCTCGGTGTCCGGGCTGGAGATCTACCGCAAGGTGTACCGCGACGTGATCACGCCGGACCGCGTGGCCGAACTGCTGATCCTGCACGGCGACATGCCGCGTTCGCTGCTGGCGTCGATGCGGGCGGTGGCCGACGATCTGGCGCGCGTCTCCAACCAGCGCTCGACCGAAACGGAACGCCGCGCCGGCATGCTGTGCGCCGAACTGCAATACGGCCGCGTCGAGGACATCCTCGACAGCGGACTGCACCAGTATCTGGACCACTTCCTGGACCGCATCAACGACCTGGGCAACCGGATCAGCCAGGACTTCCTGGTCCCGCTGTCGGCATAACACGGAGACAGCAATGAAACAGTTCATCACCCACGTCACCCATTACCGCTACACCGCGCCGGTCACCTACAGCATCCAGACGCTGCGCCTGACGCCGCGCGACGACGAGCACCAGCGCGTGCTGCGCTGGCACATCGAAGCGCCCGGCGCGCTGGAAAAGCAGGTGGACGCCTACGGCAACATCACGCATACGCTGACGCTGAACCACCCGCATACGGACATCGAGCTGCGCGTGGTCGGGCAGGTGCAGGTCGCGCCGCTGGCGCGCGGCGTGCTCGGCGGCGAGGACAGCCGCCTGCCGGTACATGCCTATTGCGTGCAGACGCCGCTGACGCAGGCCGACGACACGATCATGGCCTTCGTGCGCGAGGTCTTGCCCGGCGGCCTGACCACGCCGGACGACATCCTGGCGCTGGCCAACGCCATCAGCGACCGCGTCGCCTACGAACCGGGCACCACCGATGTGACCACGGCAGCAAGCCAGGTCCTGACCATGGGCCACGGCGTCTGCCAGGACCACGCGCACCTGTTCCTGGCCTGCGTGCGCGGCCTGGGCGTGCCGGCCCGCTACGTCAGCGGCTACGTGCACACCACGACCGAACACTCGGCCAGCCATGCGTGGGCAGACGTCTGGCTGGCCGATATCGGCTGGACCAGCGTCGACATCACCAACCGCCAGTTCGCCTCGGACAGCCATTGCCGGCTGGCCGTGGCGCGCGACTATGACTCGGCCTCCCCGGTGCGCGGCGTGCGCAGCGGCGGCGGCGAGGAATCCATGGAGATCAGCGTGCAGGTCCAGACCTCCGGGCAGCAATAACCGCCGCACCCGCGCCGCAATACAATGCGGCGTGGTTTTTCCAAATTTCTGATCATGACTTATTGCGTAGCAGCCCGCCTCGACGCCGGCTTGGTTTTCCTGTCCGACTCCCGCACCAACGCGGGCGTCGACCAGATCAGCGTCTTCCGCAAGATGACCGTCTTCGAGCGCCCCGGCGAACGCGTCATGGTCCTGATGACCTCGGGCAACCTGGCGGTAAGCCAGGCCGTGCTGCACGTACTGACCCGCCAGCACGACGAAGGCGGCGACACCATCTGGAACGCGGCCGACCTGTTCGAGGCCACCCGCTGCGTCGGCGCCGCCGTGCGCGAGGTCTATCAACGCGAAGCCCCCGCCCTGCATGAACAAGGCGTGGACTTCAACGTCAGCATGATTTTCGGGGGACAGATTGGAACGGAACGCTGCCGGCTGTTCCAGGTGTATTCGGCCGGCAACTTCATCGAGGCCGGCCAGGAATGCCCGTATTTCCAGATCGGCGAAGCTAAATACGGCAAGCCCATCCTGGACCGCGTGCTGCGCCCCGACACCTCGCTGGACGAGGCCGCCAAGTGCGCGCTGATCTCGATGGACTCCACACTGCGCTCGAACATTTCGGTGGGGCTGCCGCTGGACCTGCTGGTCTACGACACGAACGCGCTGCGCGTTACGCACTTCGCCAGCATCGACGAACACAACGAGTACTTCCGCATGATCCGCGGCACCTGGGGCGAACGCCTGCGCCAGGTCTTCGCCGAAATCCCGGACCCGCTGTGGACCAACCCGGATGACCCCGGTTCGCTCGTGCCGCCCAGCCGCGTCCACCAGCCGCTGCGCATCGAACCCGTGAACGCGCCGCAGCCCTGCTACCCCACGCCGCAAGTGCTGGCAGAAGACCCAGGCAAGGATCAGGCGAATTAAGGGCTGACCGGCGCCGACCTTTCGGCTACTGCCGACAAGCTGGCTTCGGATTCGGTCTGATAAAGACGATGTTGACTGCCGCGTGCGCAATTCTGCGGCCTTACGGCTTGCACTTAAGCCCCGGATTGACCTAAAGTCTTTCCAACGCATATGCCCGTCATGTGCCCACCTTCCGAGGCCCGCACAATTCATTGTTGCGGGCTTTCGTGTCTTTGCTCAGCAGAACACGTCCCGCATGTGCCAAGGAAAGGGTGACATTTCCGCGCCCCGGCGCAAACCTCGCCTTTTTCCGCGTCCTACACTGCGTCCAATCGCATGCGCCATGCATGCCGCGCAGAGGATTTCGCCATGCATTATGTCGTGTATCTGGACGAATTCGGTCATATCGGCCCCTTCATCGCCCGTAACCACGAACGACACAAAACCAGCCCCGTTTTTGGATTTGGAGGACTGCTTTTACCTGTCGATGCAGTACGTGACTTTGCCATCTACTTCTACAAACTGAAATGCCGGCTGTTGCAGTTCGAACTTGAACGGCAGGATCAACCTGCGTATCGATGGGAGAAGAAGGGAGCGCAACTCTACACCGTCAAGAATGTGGAGAAGTATCGGGCGCTGAGGACTGGCACGGCACGTTTGCTCAATCAGCTACGGCAGTTCGGCGGCCATGTGATCTATGGTGGCGAGCACAAGGCAGCCGACACCGCAGTGCACGAGCCGGCGAGAGTCTTCAAACATCATCTGCTGCAACTCGTCCGCCAAGCAGATCAGTTTTGCGCTGCGCAACAAGCAACGTTCATGGTGTTGCTCGATGAACAGCAAGCCGGCAGCATCTGGCGCGAAGCAAATGTGGAAGCCTGCACGCTGGCCATGTTCGCCGCCGAAACAGACCGGTGCAGAGCGCTGGTCGAACCGCCGCTTCAAGGTGAAAGCCACCTGTTCCAGACGCTTCAGTGCGCAGATTGGATATGTGGCCTTATCGGCAGGCTATGCGCGTATCAAGTGGAATCGCGCCAATATGGAGATTGGGAAATTTTCCATCGCTATTTCCATGACCGCGTGAAGGCCGCGGCACTGCCCTACAGCGGGCTGGAGATGCGGGGCATCGTGTAAACCCGCCTTTCCCGCTGCCGAAGCCCGGCTTGTGAAACGGCAAATTCTCATCCTTGGCATGACGCGCCACACTGGTGTTGGTCCGCAGTGCGTTCGCGGGCCCGAGAAAACCACAAGGAGCGAGACATGCCCCCAATTTTCGCGCGCGCGGCGACGCGTGCCGCTTGGCCGATGCTGGCCCTGTCCTGCCTTGCCTGGGGTTCCGCCAGCGCGCAGGGCGCGTATCCGAACCATCCCATTTCGCTGGTCGTGCCGTTTGCCGCGGGCGGCCCCACTGATGTGGTGGCGCGCAGCCTGGGCGCCTCCATGGCCAAGACGCTGGGCCAGAGCATCATCATCGAAAACCGCACCGGCGCGGGCGGCACCCTGGCCTCGCAGCACGTCGCGCGCGCGGCGCCCGACGGCTATACCTTCCTGATCCACCACAACGGCATGGCCACGGCGCCGGCGCTCTACCGCAAGCTGTCGTTCAATCCGCTGACGGACTTCGCCTACGTCGGCCAGGTGGCGGACGTGCCCATGACCCTGCTGGGCCGCAAGGACCTGCCGGCCGACGGCATGGCGGGCTTCATCAAATACGCGAAAGAGAACGGCAACAAGGTCAACCTGGCCAACGCGGGGCTGGGCGCGGTGTCGCAACTGTGCGGCATGCTGCTGCAGGAGTCGCTGGGCGTGCAGTTCACGACCGTGCCCTATGCCGGCACGGCCCCTGCGATGACGGCGCTGTTAGGCGGTCAGGTCGATGTGCTGTGCGACCAGACCACGCAGACCATCCCGCAGATCAAGGCGGAACGCGTGAAGCTCTACGGCGTGACGACGCTGGACCGCATCAAGGCGCTGCCGGATTCGCCGACCCTGCAGGAAGGCGGTTTGAAGGGCTTCGAGGTCAAGGTGTGGCACGGCGTCTATGCGCCCAAGGGCACGCCGCCCGAGGCCATCGCGAAGTTCAATGCGGCGCTGCGCACGGCGCTGAAAGACCCGGCCTTCTCGCAGAAGATGGCCGAACTGGGCGCCGAGATCGTGCCCGAATCCAAACAGACGCCGGAAGGCCTGCAGACCTGGCTGCAATCCGAAGTCGACAAGTGGGGCGGCATTATCCGCAAGGTGGGCGTGTACGCGGATTGAATGCGCGGCGGCAGTTGCCGTCGCCTGTTCATGAATATATATTCCCGTGCATGAGTACGAACGACGTAAAAAGCGCCAGGCGGGTACTGGACATTCTGCAGTTCTTCGCCAATACACGGGCCCCGGCCACTTTGTCGCAGATTTCGGCTGGGCTGGGCATCCCGAAATCCAGCTGCCTGGCCTTGCTGGACACGTTGGAGGGCGACGGCTACGCGCACCAGACTGCGGGACGCTACTACCTGACGCGGCGTTGGCTGAACGAAGCCCGGACCGTTGCAGAACATGACCAGCTGACCACGCGCATCCGCCCCACCCTGGAAGCGCTGCGCGACGAACTTGGTGAAACGCTGATCCTCGCGCAACGGTCCGCCGACCATGCCGTCTACCTGGACGTGGCCGAACCCGACCGCATCGTGCGATTCACGGCAAGGGTCGGCCAGCAGAAGCCGTTGCACGCGTCCGCCTCCGGACGCGCGCTGATGGGCGCCATGGCACCCACCGAACGGGAAGCGCTGGTCTCCCGCCTGACGCTGGACCGCTACACCGACCAGACGGTCACGACACGCAAGCAACTGCTCCAGCTGATCGAAGCCGAAACCAGCCGCGGCTGGCACGTGAATCTGGCGGAGCACCAGGCCGATACCTTGTCCGTCGCTGCGCCGCTGGTGCTGTACGGCACCGCGTTGGCGCTGGTCGTAGGCGCACCGCTGGATCGCTCGGCGTCCAAGGCCGACCTGATCGGCCGTACCCTGCTTGCGGCCAGCCGCGAGCTCGCGCAGCGCATCGACAGCCCGGCGCCAGCCAGGTAATCCTCGCCCGGCGCCAGGCGCCGGCGCCCCCACGGCCTCTCCAGCCGCCCTTTTCCTCCCCCCTTTTCCAGAACCGTCGGCCAACGCGCCGGCGATGCCGCGCCATGTCCGGCCAGCCAGCGGCGCGCGGCTACGGGTTTACGAGAAAGCAAAAGCCATTGCCTGCTGTCGTTCATACTTATAAACTTTTGTTCAAGAGTAAGAACGCAGATGGAATTTCGCCACCCGCGACTGCTCGGAAGTCGGGGCAGCATGCCCGACGCTCTCTGCTGAAGGAAGGAACATGGCTGGCCTCTTTTACGAACAGTTTTCGCCCGGGCAGGCGTTCGATCACGCCTGGACCCGCACCCTGACCGAGATGGACAACGTGTTGTTCAGTTCGTTGACGATGAACGTACAGCCGCTGCACCTGGACGCGCATTTCGCCGCGCAGACGGAGTTCGGCAAGCCGCTGGTCAACAGCTTGTTCACGCTCGGCCTGCTGATCGGCATGACGGTGAACGACACCACGCTGGGCACCACGGTGGCCAACCTGGGCATGACGGACGTGGCGTTCCCCAAGCCGGTTTTCGCGGGCGACACGCTGCACGTGCGCACCCGGGTGCTATCGATGCGCGAAAGCAAGTCCCGGCCGGATGCGGGCATCGTCGAACTTGAGCACACCGCGCTGAATCATCGCGACGAGGTGGTCGCCTTATGCAAGCTGTCTGCGCTGATGCGCAAGCGCCCGGCCTAGGATTTCCGCCATGACCCGTTCTCTGTTGTTCGTGCCTGGCGATTCCAGGCGCAAGTTCGACCACGCCGCCGCCAGCGCCGCGGACGCCCTGATCCTGGACCTGGAAGACTCGGTCGCGCCCGACCAGAAAGCGGCGGCGCGAACGCAGGTGCGGGCCATGCTGGAACACGGTGCGCCCGGCAAGCAGCTTTGGGTGCGGATCAACGCGCTCGACAGCGCAGACGCCCTCTCCGACCTGGCTTGCGTCATCCCCGCCGCCCCCTATGGCATCGTTCTGCCCAAGTGCGCGGGCCGCGCAGACCTTCAACGCCTATCAAACTACCTCGACGCATTCGAGGCGGCGGCCGTTGCCGCGGCGGCCGGTACTGCGGCGGGCAGCACCCGCATCCTGGCCATCGTCACCGAAACCGCTCAATCGCTGTTCGGACTGCATGACTACCGCGGCGCCACGCTCCGCCTCTGGGGGCTGTCGTGGGGCGGGGAAGACCTGGCCGCGGATGTCGGCGCGCTGCAGAACCGTGCCGCGGGCCGCTACACCGAACCGTTCCGTCTGGCGCGCTCCTTATGCTTGATGGCCGCTGCGGCCGCGGGCGTGCGCGCGGTCGACACCGTCTGCATCGAACTGGATGCGCCCGACGTGCTTGCCGCCGAGGCGGCTGAAGCGTTTCGCGACGGGTTCGTGGGCAAGATGGCGATCCATCCCCGGCACGTCGACGCCGTCAACGCGTCGCTGACGCCTGACGAGAGCCGGCAGCACTGGGCGCGCGCCGTCATCGCCGCGTTCGACGCCCATCCGGGCGCGGGCACCCTGCGGCTTGACGGCAAGATGATCGACCGGCCGCACCTGCGCCTGGCGCACCGCCTGTTGGGGGAGGACTGAGCATGCCCGGACCGTTGCACGGCATACGCGTCATCGACATGACCAGCGTCGGCATGGGGCCCATGGCCACCCAAATGCTGGGAGACATGGGCGCCGATGTAATCAAGGTGGAATCCGCGGAAGGCGACGTGTTCCGCCATGTGACGCCCCAGCGCCACGCCGCCATGAGCCACACCCACCTGAACTTGAACCGCAACAAGCGCAGCGCGGTGATCGATGCCAAGACCGCAGAGGGCCGCGCCCGGCTCGACGCGTTGATCGGCGGCGCCGACGTGTTCATCTCGAATATGCGCGCTCCCGCGATGCGCCGCCTGGGCCTGGATTACGCGACGCTGCAAGCCCGCTTTCCCGACCTGATCTATTGCGCTTGCTACGGCTATTCGGAACAAGGGCCCTATGCGGGACGCGCGGCCATCGACGACACCATCCAGGCCGCGTCCGGCATGGCCTGGCTGCAGGGCGGCGCGGGCGCGGAGGCCCCGCGCTACGTCAACTCCGTCGTGGCGGACAAAGTCGTGGCCTTGTATGTGGCCAACGCCGTGACCAGCGCGCTGCTCGCCCGCGAGCGCGGGGCTGGCGGACAGGCCGTCGAAGTGCCCATGTTCGAATGCATGGTGGCGTTCCTGGCGCCGGAACACCTCGCCGGACTGACCTTCGTGCCGCCCGAAGGGCCTGCGGGCTATGCGCGCCTGCTCAACGAGTACCGCCGCCCGTTTCGCACGCGTGACGGCTACATGAGCGTGGTGCCCTACACCACCGCGCAGTGGCAGCGTTTCTTCGCGCTGGCAGGAAATCCGGAGATGGCGCAGGACCCGCGCTACCTGACCCTGAACAGCCGCAGCCGGCATTTCCCCGAGCTGTACCGCTACATCGAAACCGTTCTGGGCGAACGCACGACGGCGCAATGGACCGAGTTGCTGGCAACGGCCGACATCCCGTTTGCGCCGGTCAATGGTTTCGAGGAACTGCTGGCCGATCCTCATCTGCGCGCCGTCGGCTTCTGGCACGAATCGGAGCACCCCACGGAAGGACGCCTGATCCAGGCGGGCCTGCCCGTCAGGTTCAGCCGCACGCCAGGCGATATCCGGCGCCATCCGCCGGGGCTGGGTGAACACACGGCCGAAATCCTGGCGGAAGCGGACAGGGCCGCCAAGACGCCCTGACGCCACGTCCCATGCACGAGGAGACAAACATGAAAAGACTCACCCTATCTGTCCTGATCACGGCTGCGCTGTGCCTGCCGCCGGCGGCAGGCGCAGCGAACCGGGCAGCCCCGACCTACCCGCAAGCGGACAAGCCCATCCATTTCGTGGTCGGCTTTCCCGCGGGCAGCACCATCGACAATGTCTCGCGCCTGGTGCTGGACGACATCCGCGCCCGCAGCGGCGCGCAGATCATCGTTGAGAACAAGCCGGGCGCGCTGGGGGTGCTGGGTGTCGACACGGTGGCGCGGGCCGCGCCCGACGGCTACACCATGATGCCGAGCTCAAGCGCTACCAGCTCGTCCGGGCCCTATCTTTCCAAGGCGTTCCAGCGCTATGACGCCATCAAGGATTTCACCCAGGTTGGACGAGTTGTCCGATTCGATGTGGTGATCGTGACGCGCGCCGCCGGCAAACATGTAGACGCCCGGCAACTGGTGGCGGCGGCAAAGGAAAAGCCGAACGCCGTGACCAGCGGCTACGGCTCCGGCACGGGCCAAGTCGTGGCGGCCGCCTTCAGCCGCGCGGCGGGCGCTGAAGTACTGGGCGTACCCTACAAGGGCCAACCGGCCGCGGTGACCGACCTGCTGGGCGGGCGGATCGATTTCGTTGCCGCCGATCTGGGCGCCGTGCTGCCGCAAATCCGCGCGCAGAACCTCAATGCGGTGGCGCTGGTGTCCCGTAAACGGTCGACCATCCTGCCCGCGGTGCCCACGGCGCAGGAACTGGGCATGGGAAGCCTGGACCTGACTGGCTGGATCGGCGTGGCTGGCCCGGCCGGCCTTGCGCCTGAGGCGGCGCGCTGGTGGTCCGAGCAATTGACTGCGACGATGGGCAATCCCGCGGTCCAGGAGCGGTTGCGCGCCCTGGGCATGGAGCCTGACCTGGCGGTGGGCGACGCGCTGCAGCAATTCGTGCAGTCTCAGTATGACGCCTGGGGCCAGCAGATCCGGCAAGCCGGCATTCAACCCGAATAGCCAGGCTGTCGCCGGCAAGAAAAAGCCCACCCCGCAAGGGTGGGCTTGGCTGCAACGGCAAGGCGGGCGCGGCTACGCCGCGCTTACAGCGCCAGTTCCTTCCACACCGCCAGCGGGGCTTCCGCGTGGTTCAAGGTGTAGAAATGCAGGCCCGGCGCCCCGTTGTCCAGCAGCGTCTGGCACAGCTCGGTGACGACATCCACGCCGAAGGCGCGAATCGAAGCTTTGTCGTCGCCGAACTCCGCCAGGCGCAGGCGGATCCAGCGCGGCACTTCGGCGCCGCACATCTCGGAAAAGCGCAGCAGCTGCGTATGGTTCGTGATGGGCATGATGCCCGGCACGATCGGTACGCGCACGCCCTTGGCCTGGGCCCGGTCGACGAAGTCGAAGTAGGAATCGGCGTTGAAGAAATACTGCGTGATGGCCGCGTCGGCGCCGGCGTTCACCTTGGCCACGAAATGGTCCAGGTCGGCGGACGGGTTGGACGCCTGCGGATGCATTTCGGGATAGGCCGCCACTTCGATGTGGAACCAGTCGCCGGTTTCCTCGCGGATGAACGAAACCAGCTCGTTGGCGTAACGCAGTTCGCCCGCATCGCCGCCCATGCCCGAGGGCAGGTCGCCGCGCAAGGCGACCACGCGCCGCACGCCCTCGTTCTTGTACGTCTGGAGAATGTCCCGCAGATCCTGGCGCGTGGCGCCCACGCACGACAAGTGGGGCGCCGCGTCACAACCCAGGTTGCGCAGCGTGCGCACGGCATCTGCCGTGCCGGCGCGCGTGGAACCGCCCGCGCCGAAGGTCACGCTGACGTACTTGGGCTGGATGGCCAGCATCTGCTTGGCCGCGCGGACCAGCCGTTCCTGACCGGCCAGATCGCGCGGCGGAAAGAATTCCAGACTGAAGGCGGGAGACATCGAATCAGACATATCAGGGGATCAGTTTCGTAAGCAAGCCGGAGATGATGCTGTACAGAATCGCACCGCCCACGGCCCACCAGAACCCGTTGACCTGGAAACCCTTCAGCACGGAGCCGACGAACCAGAACAACAGGGCGTTGATGACGATGAGAAAGAGCCCGAGGGTGACGATCGTGATGGGCAGCGTCAGCAGCACAAGCACCGGTTTGACCAGCATGTTCACCAGGCCCAGCACCAGCGCGGCGATGAGCGCCGATCCGAAGCTGGCCACGGCGATGCCGGGCAACAGGTAGGCAACAGCCAGCAGGGCCACTGCGTTCAGGATCCAGACGAGTATCAAAGTCACCATGTTCGTTCTCCTGTATTAACGCTCCGCGGCCCCTTGATCGCCAGGCGACGCCGGGGAACCCGCGGTTCGGAAAGCCCGCGCCAACATGGCGCGGCACCTTCCTATTTTGCTACATGCATCAATAGCGGTAGTGGTTGGGCTTGAAGGGGCCTTCCACCGGCACGTTGATGTAGTCGGCCTGATCCTGGCGCAGGGTCGTCAGCTTCACGCCCAGCTTCTTCAGGTGCAGGCGGGCGACCTTCTCGTCCAGGTGCTTGGGCAGCACGTAGACTTCGCCGGACTTGTAGGCTTCGTTGCGCGTGAACAGCTCGATCTGGGCGATGGTCTGGTTGGCGAACGACGACGACATCACGAACGACGGGTGGCCGGTGGCGCAACCCAGGTTCACCAGGCGGCCTTGGGCCAGCAGGATGATGCGCTTGCCGTCCGGGAAGATCACGTGGTCGACTTGCGGCTTGATCTCTTCCCACTGGCAATCGGCCAGGCCGGCGACGTCGATTTCGTTGTCGAAGTGGCCGATGTTGCAGACGATCGCCTGGTCCTTCATGGCGTTCATGTGCTCACGCGTGATGACGTGGTAGTTGCCGGTGGCGGTGACGAAGATGTCGCCGTGGGCAGCGGCTTCTTCCATCGTCACGACCTTGAAGCCTTCCATCGCGGCCTGCAGGGCGCAGATCGGGTCGACTTCGGTGACCCAGACTTGCGCGCGCAGCGCGACCAGCGCCTGGGCGCAGCCCTTGCCCACGTCGCCGTAACCGGCCACGACGGCGATCTTGCCGGCGACCATGACGTCGGTGGCGCGCTTGATGCCGTCGACCAGCGATTCGCGGCAGCCGTACAGGTTGTCGAACTTGGACTTGGTGACCGAGTCGTTGACGTTGATGGCGGCAAAGGCGAGCTCGCCCTTTTGCGACATCTGGTACAGGCGGTGCACGCCGGTCGTGGTTTCTTCCGTCACGCCTTTGATCAGCGCCAGGCGGGTCGAATACCACTTGGGATCACGCTTCAAGGTTTCCTTGATGGCGGCGAACAGGATGCGCTCTTCGTCGCTGCCCGGGTTGGCCAGCACGGAGAGGTCCTTCTCGGCCTTGGTGCCCAGGTGCAGCATCAACGTGGCGTCGCCGCCGTCGTCGAGGATCATGTTGGCGTTCTGGCCATTGGGCCATTCAAAGATCTTGTGCGTGTACTGCCAGTACTCTTCCAGCGTTTCGCCCTTGACGGCGAAGACCGGCGTGCCCGACGCGGCGATCGCGGCGGCGGCGTGGTCTTGCGTGGAGAAGATGTTGCACGAGGCCCAGCGCACTTCGGCGCCCAGCGCCACCAGCGTTTCGATCAGCACGCCGGTCTGGATGGTCATGTGCAGGCTGCCGGCGATGCGCGCGCCCTTCAACGGCTGCGCAGCGGCGAATTCCTCGCGGATGGCCATCAGGCCGGGCATTTCGGTTTCGGCGATCGCCAGTTCGCGACGGCCCCAGCCTGCCAGCGACAGGTCGGCAACCAGGTAATCGGAGAAGGATTTATCAGTCACAGCGTTCATGGTGTGTGTAGGCTCCACGTGAATATCGAACGGCGCACGATATGGCCGGACAACGCGAATACACCACGACAGTCGAGTGCTCGCCTTTCCCGCCATATGCGACAAAGGTGAGCGCCGTTGCTGTAGCGACGCGCAGGGCGCGGCGCTTGAACAAGGATTCCTGAGCCTGGCGAGCCGGGTTCCGCGTGGCGTGGTTGTGATGGATCACAGCACGGCGGGAACCGCAGGGTCGTCGCAACGCTCCTCAGGATTGCGAAGGATTGTACCGGTTTGGGGTGCGCTGCGGAAACCCGTCCCCCAAAAATCCCCCCAAGCCTCACCCCGCGCGGGCCAGCGACGGCCGTGACGACGCGCCCGCGACGAGCGGCACCAGGGAATCCAGCAGGTCCGACGCCACCGAATCCCAGCTGCGGGTGAGCGCGTGCGCCCGCACCGCGTGGCGGTCCAGCGGCAGCGCGGCGCGGCAGGCGTGCCCCAGGTCGTCGTCCAGGCAGCCGGTAACGCCCTGGGTCACGACCGCCAGCGGCGCTTCGCTGCGGAACGCCGCCACGGGGGTGCCGCAGGCCATCGCCTCCAGCATCACCAGGCCGAAGGTGTCGGTCAGGCTGGGGAACACGAAGACGTCGGCGGCGGCGTAGAACCCCGGCAGCGCGTCGTCCTGCTGCATTCCCAGGAACACCGCGCCCGGGAATTTCTTTTTCAGCCGCGCCTCGTCCGGGCCTGCGCCCACCACCACCTTGCTGCCCGCAAGCTCAAGCGAGAGGAAGGCGTCCAGGTTCTTTTCCCGCGCGACGCGGCCCACGCTCAGGTAGACCGGCCGCGGCAGGTGCGCGAACGCCGCGCTGTCGGCGGGCTGGAATTTGCGGGGATCCACGCCGCGCGACCAGACCCGCAGGTTCGCCAGGCCGCGCCGCACCAGGATGTCGCGCACCGTCGGGGTCGGCACCAGCACGCATTGCGAGGGCCGGTGGAACCAGCGCAGATAGCGCCACGGCAGGGCCGCGGGAATGCCCATGCGCGCCTGCAGGTAGTCGGGGAACATTGTGTGGAACGAGGTGGTGAATTGCCAGCCGCGGGCCAGCGCCATCCGGCGCGCGGCCAGGCCCAGGGGGCCTTCGGTAGCGATGTGCAGCGCGTCGGGAATGGTGTCGCCCAGAATGCGCCGCAACTGGCGCCCCGGCTGCAGGCATAGCCGCAGGTCCGGCTCGGACGGGGCCGGAATGGTCCGGCTGCCCTGCGGGTTCACCACGATCAGCTCGTGGCCCCATTCACTCAGGATCTGCTGCATGGTCGTCCAGGTGCGGACGACGCCGTTGACTTGCGGATGCCAGGCATCCGTAACCAGGACGATGCGCATGATAGGGCCGGAAGTGGGCGATAACGCGATTTAGCCCGTGCGATATGACATGCCCAAGACGGCCGGAAGATCCGCGCCGCCGCCCGTGCTCAGTTGTTGCGCCGGGGATACCCTTGCGCCTTGATGCGGATCCAGACTTCGCGCTTTTCCTCTTCCGTCATGAATACCCAATTGGCGACTTCCATGGCCGTGCGGCCGCAACCGCGGCAGATATCGTCGAACAGGGTCGAGCACACGGCCACGCAGGGGGAGTCGGTCGCCTTGAAGACACGTTGCGCGTCTTCAGGCTCGGGCAATTCGGAAAGATCGGCGAAGTAACGATTCATGGGGCGAAGGTTACCACCAGGGGTATGTCCCTTTTTGGATAGCCCTATCGCCCGCCGTGGCTTGATTGACAGCGGCCGGCTACCGCCATCCGAAGAACGCGCCGGCCTCAGCCAGCAGCGCATCAGGCGTCTCTTCGGCCAGATAATGCGCCCCGGGCAGCGGTGCGCCCGAGACCTCGTCGGCCACGGCGCGCCACAGCGCCAGCACGTCGAAATTCTTGCCCACCGCGCCGCGCTCTCCCCACAGCGCCCGCACCGGCATGCGCAGGCGCTCGCCGGCGGCGCGGCCCGCGCGGTCGTGGTCCAGGTCCAGCGTGGCCGACGCGCGGTAGTCCTCGCAGATGCCGGTGGCCCAACCCGGCTGCCGGGCCGCGCGTTCGTATTCCGCCATGGCTTGGTCGGAAAAATGCGCCAGGCCGCCTGGCCGGCCGCCCATCACCGAGCGCAGATAGAACACCGGATCGTGCCCGATCATGGTTTCGGGGCCGGGCGCCGGCTGGATCAGCCAGAACCAGTGGTAGTACGCCTGGGCGAACGCCCGCGTCGTGCCGTCGTACATGTCCAGCGTGGGCGCGATGTCCAGCAGCATCATCCGCGACACGGCATCGGCATGGTCCAGCGCCAGCCGATGCGCAACGCGAGCGCCGCGGTCGTGCGCCAGCACGTCGAAGCGGTCGTGGCCCAGCGCGCGCATCACCGCGATCATGTCGGCTGCCATCTGGCGCTTGGAGTGGGCGGAATGGTCTGCCGTGGCAGCAGGCTTGCCGCTGTCGCCGTAGCCGCGCAGGTCCGCCGCCACGCAGGTGCGGTGCCGCGTCAGCTCGGGCCACACGCGGTGCCAGATGGCATGCGTCTGCGGATGGCCGTGCAGCAGCAGCAGCGGCGGCCCCGACCCGTCGATGCGCGCGGCGATTTCAATGCCATCGCCCTGGATGCGGCGCACGGGCAAGTCGAAGAATGCGGTCATGGGTACTGCCTCCTGTTGCGATTATTCGTGCCCGGCGTCCAGGCGTTCGCGCACCGTGCGCGCCACGTCCTTCATCCAGGGATGGCGCGCCCAGTGGGCGGCCTCGAAACGTTCCACCTCGGGCAACTGGGCCAGCGACGCGCCCACCATGTCCTGGCCTTGCGCGAACATGTGGCGATGCCGTTCGGGCAAGGTGAAGTCCGCCGTCCAGCCGTCGGCGGCGCGGACCTGGCCCGCCATCACATCGACCGCCACGCGATTGGCGCCAGCCTCATGCGTATTGGACACCCGCGCGAGCAAGGCGTCGACCTCGGCTGGCGGCAGGCTGACCAGCAGCAGGCCGTTGTTCACCGCATTGAAGTAGAAGATCTCGCCAAAGCTCGGCGCGATGACGGCGCGGATGCCGAATTGCTGCAAACCCCACACCGCGTGTTCACGGCTGGACCCGCAACCAAAGTTCGGTCCGGCGACCAGCACGGACGCGCCGGCGTAGGCGTCCTGGTTCAGCACGAAGCCCGCGCGCGGCGTGCCATGCTCATCAAAGCGCAGGTCATACAACAGGCCGCGGTCCAACCCCGCCTTGTCGATGATGCGCAGGAACTGCTTGGGCATGATCTGGTCGGTGTCCAGGTTGGAGAACGGCAGCGGCGCGGCGATGCCTTCGATCAACGGATTCATTTGGCTTGCTCCCAGTCGCGGGCGTCGACGATGCGGCCAGCCAGCGCAGCGGCCGCCGCCATGGCCGGGCTCATCAGGTGCGTGCGCCCTGCCCGCCCCTGGCGCCCTTCGAAATTCCGGTTGGTGGTGGAGGCGCAGCGCTCGCCGGGGCGCAGCACGTCGTCGTTCATGGCCAGGCACATCGAACAGCCCGGCTGGCGCCACTCGAAACCGGCGTCGATCAACTGCGCGGCAAGCCCTTCGGCTTCGGCCTGCGCGCGCACGGCGCCCGAACCTGGCACGACCATCGCGCGCACGCCTGCGGCGACCTTGCGGCCACGCACCATCGCGGCAACCACGCGCAAGTCTTCGATACGGCCGTTGGTGCACGAGCCGATGAACACGCGGTCGATCGGCACGCCGGCAATCGGCATGCCCGGCGCCAGTCCGATGTAGTCCATGGCTTTTTCCAGCGCCAGCCGGGCCAGCGCGTCGGGCTCCGCCTGCGGATCCGGTACGCGGCCGGTGACCGGCATGGCCTGGTCGGGGCTGGTGCCCCAGGTGACGAACGGCGCGATGTCGGCGGCGTCGAACGCGTGCTCCACGTGGAAGACCGCGCCGTCGTCGGTGCGCAGCGTGGACCAGTAGGCGCGCGCGGCGGCCAGCGTTTCGCCCCGCAGCTGCGGCGCGTGTGTGGTGACGTAGGCATCGGTCGTGCCGTCCGGAGCGATCAGCGCGGCACGCGCGCCGGCCTCGACCGTCATGTTGCACAAGGTCATGCGGGCCTCGGCCGACAAGGCGTCGATCGCCGTGCCGCAGAACTCCACCGCGTGGCCGCGCGCGCCTTGGGCGCCGATGCGGTGCACCACGTAAATGACCAGGTCCTTGGCCGACACGCCCGCGCCCAGCACGCCATCGACACGGATGCGCATGTTGCGCGCGACGCGGTAGACCAGCGTCTGCGTGGCCAGGATGTGTTCGACTTCCGACGTCCCGATGCCGAAGCCCAGGGCGCCCAAGGCGCCGTAGGTGGTGGTGTGGCTGTCGCCGCACAGCACCACCATGCCGGGCAGGATCATGCCGTGCTCAGGCGCGATCACGTGCTCGATGCCCTGCAAGGGGTCGGTGGTGTCGAAGAGCGCGATGTGCTGTTCGTCGCAATTGCGCTTCAGGTTCAGGGCCTGGCGCGAAGACGCGTCGTCGGGGATCACGCGCAACGCCGCCGGCACCGGATGCGTAGGGATGATGTGGTCCACCACCGCCATCTGCTGGCCGGGGCGCAGCACGTCCCTGCCGCGCGCGGCCAGGCCGCTGAAGGCTTGCGGGCTGGTGTATTCGTTCATGATGTGCAGATCGACGTACAGCAGGA
Organism: Achromobacter sp.; assembly: GCF_057314935.1. Classification (NCBI taxonomy): domain Bacteria; kingdom Pseudomonadati; phylum Pseudomonadota; class Betaproteobacteria; order Burkholderiales; family Alcaligenaceae; genus Achromobacter; species Achromobacter sp. The sequence goes on along the minus strand of NZ_DBHKZA010000014.1, from coordinate 41,087 downwards.
TGTGCTCGTCGTCGATGCGGGCCACTTCATGGCTGGCCACCAGTTTGTCGTACAGCGTCATGCCGGGCATGTCTTTCGTCCTTGATTGCGGCGCCCGCGGCGGACCGCGGGCGCGTCTTGCGGTCTAGTTGGCCTGGATGCCGGCGTCCTTCACGATGTCCGCCCAGCGCGTCATCTCGGCGGCCACCATGTCGTCCGTCTTGGCCGGCGAGGAGATCAGGGGATCGAACCCTTCCTTTTGCATGCGCTCTTTCAGCGCGGGCGACTGCAGCGCTTCGGCCAGTTTGGCGTTCAGGGTGTCGATCACCGGCTGCGGCGTGCCGGCGGGCGCGCTGACGACGAACCAGGTGTTGAATTCGTAGCCGGGCAGGCCGGACTCCGCGATGGTGGGCACGTCGGGCAACAGCGGCGAACGCGTGTTGCCGGTCACGCCCAGCGCGCGGAGCTTCTTGCCGTCGACCTGCGGCTTGGCCGCGGACAGCACCGGAAAACTCATCTGCACCTGGCCGCTGATGGTGTCCACCATGGCCGGACCGCCGCCCTTGTAGGGCACATGCAGGATCTGCGTCTTCGATACGGACTTGAACAGTTCGGCGGCCATGTGGAACGTGCTGCCGGTACCGGCCGAGCCGAAACTCAGGTCGTTGGCGGGCCGCGCACGCACATAGGCCAGCAGCTCGCTCACGCTGGCGACCGGCAAGGTGTTGGTGACGGTCAACACGTGCTGGGACGTGCCCACCGTGCCCACGGACCGCAGGTCCTGCTTCGTGTCGAACGGCATGTCCTTGAACAGCGCGGGATTGATGGCCAGCGACATGGTGTTGATCGCCAGCGTGTAGCCGTTGGGCTGGGCGCGCGCCACAGCCGCCATGCCGATGTTGCCGGACGCGCCGGCCCGGTTCTCGACGATCACGCTCTGACCCAGCGCGCGGCCCCAGGCGTCCGAGATGAGCCGCGCGGCGATGTCCACGCTGCCGCCGGGCGCGAAGGGCACGACAAGCGTCACCGCGCGTTCGGGGAACGCGTTGGCGGCCACGGCCGGAAAGGTCCAACAGGATGCGGCGGCAAGGGCCGCGCACACCGCGCCAGCCACGGGTTTGATCTTCATTCCTGGTCTCCTCGGTTGGCCGCGGCAGTGCGGCTCTATATCGGTAAGAGCAGTGTATAAGCCGGTTTAATTCTTATAATTACTGATCAAACTAAATCTTTATTAAATTAAATTTATAAATAGCGTTTAAAGGACTGGCCATGGACGCTCTTTCCGATCTCGCCTTCTTTTCGCTGGTGGTCAAGCACGGCAACCTGTCGGCCACCGCGCGCGAACTGGGCCTGACGCCGCCCGCCATCAGCGCCCGGCTGGCCCGGCTGGAGCAGCGGCTGGGCGTCCGGCTGCTGAACCGCACCACGCGCCGGGTCAGCGTCACGCAAGAGGGCGAACTCTATCTGGCGGAAGGCGGCCGCATCCTGGCCGACCTCGAAGCGCTGGAGCGGTCGGTCTCAAGCGCCCGTGCACAGCCCCAGGGGCTGCTGCGGCTGAACGCCACGTTCGGTTTCGGGCGCGCCCACATCGTGCCGGCCGTGTCGGACTTCGCGCGCCAGTATCCCGACGTGGAAGTGTTGATGCGGCTGACGGACCGGCCGTTGAACCTGATCGAGGAAGGCTTCGACGTGGCGGTGCGTTTCGGCGACCTGCCCGACGCCCGGCTGACCGCGCGCAAGATCGCCTCCAACCGCCGGCTGCTCTGCGCCTCGCCGCGTTACCTGGACACTTATGGCGAACCGCGCACGCCGGGCGATCTGCAACGCCACCGCTGCATCGTGGTGCGCGAGAACGACGTGGCCTACGGCACGTGGCGGCTGGAATCCGGCCAGCGCGCCGAAACCGTGAAGGTGCGCGGACCGGTCAGCTCGAATGACGGCCAGAGCGCGCTGGAATGGGCGCTGGACGGCCACGGCATCGTGATGCGGTCCGAATGGGAGACCGCCGCCTATCTGCGCGCCGGCCGGCTGCGCGAGGTGCTGACGGATTGGCGCACACCGCCCGCCGACATCCATGCGCTGTATCCCGAACGCCTGAACCTGCCGGCCAAGACCGTCGCGTTCGTGGAGTTCCTGTCACAACGGTTCGCCCGGCATCTGCGGACGCCGGGGGGGCACGACGCCGTGTGGTGAAGGCGGGCCGGCTCAGATTTCGTCGATGGCCGTGCTGGCCGCCGTGCCTGCCGGCGCGTCGCCCGCGCCGATCGCGTAGCGGTCCCGCGTGGTGACGTAGAAACTGGCGCCAAAGCGGCCCACCGGAAAGTAGTCCTGCAGGCGCACGCGCCAGGTCTCCGTGTCGATCAGGCCATCGCGCGCGTGCAGCCAGCGCACCTGCCCGATGAAGATCTGCCGGCTGGCGGTTTCCATCGTCTCGTACAGCGTGCATTCGAACGCCACGGGCGCCTGCACGATGCGAGGCGGCTTGACGTGGTGGCTGGGCGCGGCGTCCAGGCCCGCGTGGGCCAGCTCGCTGACATCCGCGGGCAGGCGGTCGCCGCAGCGGTGCATCTTTTCGGCCATCGCCTCGTCGGTCAGGTGCACCACGAATTCCTTGTCGCGGGCGATGTTGCGCGCCGTGTCCTTCAAGCCGCCGTCTTCCAGGCGGTTGATGCTGACCATGACGATGGGCGGGTCCTCGCCCAGCATGTTGAACATGCTGAAAGGCGCCGCGTTGACCACGCCGGTCTCGGACAAGGTGGTGATCAGCGCGATCGGCCGGGGCACGATCAGACTGGCCATCAGCTTGTAGCGCTGGTATTCGGTGATTGCGTCGAAATCGATTTCCATGTCAGGCCAGTCCCAGCATCTGGGCAAGGGTTTGTGCGGGCTGCGGGCGCTCCAGGCTGATGCGCCGCTCCAAATCCGCAAGGTGGTTGTCATTGATCTTCACGGCCTCGGCCACGTCGCCGCGTTCCATCAGGTCGACGATCAACACGTGCTCGCCGTGTTCGCAGGCGGCGTTGCCGGGCGGTTCGTACAGCGCCACGATGAGCGAGCATCGCGACACCAGTTCCGCCAGGTACCCGTGCAGGATGGCGTTGCCGGACAGCTCGCCCAACCGCACATGAAAGGCGCTGGCCTGGCGCGCCCATGCGGGCTGGCCTGCCCGGTGCAGCAAGGCGTGTTCGTCACGCAGCTGCTTGCGCAGCGACGCGTAGTCGGCCTTGGTGGCGCGGGCCACGGCCAAGGGCAGCAATGCCGCTTCCAGCGCGCGGCGCGCCTGGAATATCTGGCGCGTGTCTTCGGGCGTCGGTTCGGCCACCACCGCGCCGCGGTTGTGATGCAGGTCCACCACGTGTTCGTGCGCCAGCCGCTGCAAGGCCTTGCGCGCCACCGACCGCGAAACGCCGAACAGCTCGCAGATCGCGGCCTCGGGCAGCTTGGTGCCCGGCGTCAGCCGCTGGCTCATCACGCTTTCATACACCGCTTCGCAGATGCGGCGCTCCATGTCGCTATCCGGCGCCGCGTCGGCGTTGCCGGCGGCGTCCGGAGCAGCAGGCTCGACGGCGATCTGGCGGCGGGCGGCGGGCTTGGCGCGGGGTATGGCGGGAGAACGGGTAGGCATTGCGGGACTCGGATGGGCAGACGGAAGAAGGAATCGGAACGTCGGACGCTCAGCGCGCGCCGGCCGGCAGGCTGTCCACGTGGCGGCAGATCTCGCCCGGCGTGGTGAACCAGATCTCGCCCCGGTCGCGCGCCGCGGCCAGCGGCGCCAGCGCCCGGCGCAGGTGCCGCAGCCGGTACGGCTGCCCCACGATATACGGATGCAGCGCGATGCCCATCACCAGCGGCTGGCTTGCGGCCTGCGCGCGCATTTCCTCGAACTGGTCAAGAATCATATCGGCAAAATCTCGCGCATCCATCTTGCGGCCCATGATCATCGGGATGTCGTTGAGCTCCTGCGGATACGGAATGGCCCACAGATCGCCCGCGCGGGTGCGCATGCGCATGGGCTGATCGTCATGGCACCAGTTCAGCGTATAGCGGTAGCCTGCCTCGGCCAGCAGGTCGGGCGTGGCGCGGCTTTCCGAAATCCACGGCGACAGCCAGCCCGCAGGCGCCTGGCCCGCGTGCAGGCGGATGCGGTCGCGGCAGTGCGCCAGCAGCGCGCTTTCTTCGGCCTCTGGCAGACCGCCCTGCCGGTGCGCATTGCTGTAGCCATGCCCGATCAGTTCGTCGCCTCGCGCCAGGAAGGCATCGACCAGCTCCGGGCAATGTTCATACAGCGCGGTATTGAGCAACACGCCGGCAGGCAGACGCAATTCGTCGAACAGATCCAGGCAGCGCCACGCGCCCACCCGGTTGCCGTATTCGCGCCACGCGTAGTTCAGCACGTCGGGATGGGGCGAAGCCGGTCCCAATTCCGCGCCCAGCCCTTCCCCGAAGGCGAAATGTTCGATGTTGAAGCCCAGGTACACGGCCAAGCGCGCCCCGTTTGGCCAGGCGTAGTCTGCCCGCCCGGTAATCGGCTGGTAGGCGAAGCGGCCATGGCAGGCCAGCGGCGCAGGCGTCCACACGGACGCGTCGGCGCGCCCCGGATTAGTGCTTGAAAGCAAGGTTGGATTCATTTTGGTGCAAATCCTGATGCATGATTGTTAACAAAATTCGTGAGACTTTGGACACAAAATTCAAATCTGATGCGGACAAACCACGCCTGAAGACGCTGCATCCCCCTCGTGGCGGCGTGATCGCCGCCCCCGGCGGCTACCTTGGACCAGATGGCATGGATCTTGCATAGGGAAGCAAAGCAGCACTTAACCCCATGCAAGATCCGTTCCACTTTTCCAGGAGTGCCCGATGGTCCCGACCCGCCGTTCCTTTCTGCTTCGTGCCACCGCCGCCGCCCTCTTCACGGCCGGCCTCGCCCTGCAACCGGCGCTTGCCGCCGACCCCATCAAGATCGGTCTGATCACGGCGCTGTCCGGCGAGTCGGCGCGTGCGGGCGAAGCCTTGACGCGCGGCATGACGATCGCCATCGACGAGATCAATGCGAAGGGTGGCCTGCTGGGCGGCCGCCAGATCGTGCTGGTGCGCCGCGATGACGAAGGCAACCCCGCCAAAGGCATGGCCGCGGCGCGCGAACTGATCTTCAAGGAAAAGGTCGCCGTGCTGTTCGGCGGCCTGGACACGCCGGTCTCCATGGCGATCGTGCCCATCGTGAACCAGGAGAAGGTGCCCTTCATGGGGCCGTGGGCCGCCGGCACCGCCATCACGCAGAACAAGGGCAACCCGAACTTCGTGTTCCGCGTGTCGGCCATGGACGAAATCGTGGACAGCGCGATGGTCCAGTACGCGCAAAAGACGTTCCAGAGCACCAAACCGGGGATGATCCTCGTGAACAACCCGTGGGGCGAATCCAATGAGAAGGGCCTGAACGCCGCGCTGGCCGCGGCCAAGGTCACGCCTGCCGGCGTCGAGAAGTTCCAGCCCAACGACCTGGACGTGGTGCCCCAGTTGAGCCGCCTGAAGGCCGAAGGCGCGGACACGCTGTTCCTGGTGGGCAACGTCGGCCCGTCAGCGCAGGTCGTGAAATCGCTGGACCGCATGGGCTGGAAGGTGCCGATCGTGTCGCACTGGGGCCCGGCTGGCGGCCGCTTCACGGAGCTGGCCGGCCCCAACGCCAAGAACGTGCATTTCGTGCAGACCTACAGCTTCTTCGGCAAGCAAGGGCCGGTGGGCGACAAGGTGATGCAGGCGCTGAAGGCCAAGTATTCCGACATCAAGGGCCCGCAGGACATCACGCCTGCCGTGGGCGTGGCCAACGCCTATGACGGCATGCAGCTGGCTGCGCTGGCCATCGGGCAAGCCGGTTCGACCGACGGCGACGCGGTGCGCCAGGGCTTCTACAAGATCGCCAAGTACGAGGGCCTGATCAAAACTTATGAACAGCCCTTCACGCCGGCCTCGCACGACGCGCTGCGCGAGGACGACTACGTGTGGACGCAGTTCATCGACAACCGCATCCTGCCCGTCAAGGGCGCCCAGTAAACGGCTGGACCACGCGGGAGACGCGCATGTTGTTGATGTCCGCCATCGTCAGCGGCCTGGGTCTGGGAAGCATGTACGGACTGATGGCCCTGGGCTTTTACCTGACCTACGCCGTATCGGGCACGGTGAACTTCGCCCAGGGCAGTTCCATGATGCTGGGCGCCGTGCTGACTTATACGTTCGCGCAGACGCTGGGCTGGCCGCTGGCGCCTGCCCTGCTGGCGGCGTTCGCGCTGTGCGCGCTGTACGGCCTGGCGGTCGAACGGCTGGCCGTGCGGCCGTTCGCCAGCCGGGGCTCCAACGCCTGGCTGATGTCCACGGTGGCGCTCGGCATCGTGCTGGACAACGTCGTGATGTTCACCTTCGGCAAAGAGCCGCGCAGCCTGCCGTCGCCGCTGGCGCAAGCGCCGCTGGAAATCGGCGGGCTGGGCCTGGGCATCTATCCGCTGCAACTGCTGATCCCCCTGGTCGGGCTGGTGCTGGCGGCAGCGCTGCACACCCTGTCGCGCCGCACCCGCTGGGGCGTGGCGCTGCTGGCGGTGGTGCAGAACCCCGGCGCCGCGCGGCTGATGGGCATCCCCGTGCGCCGCGCCATCATGGCGGCGTTTGCCGTGTCCACGTTGTTCGCCGGCGTGGCGGGCGCCCTGGTCGCCCCGCTGTTCAACGTGCAGGCCGACATGGGCACGCTCTTCGGCCTGAAAGCGTTTGTCGTCGCGATCCTGGGCGGCATCACGAGCGCCTGGGGCGTGATGCTCGCCGGGCTGCTGTTCGGCGTGGTCGAAGCGCTGATCACCGTGGCCCTGGGCTCCGGATACACCCAGATCATCAGCTTCACGCTGGTGATCGTCATGCTGGCCGTGCGTCCCAACGGACTGTTCGGACGCGCCGATGTCAGGAAGGTCTGATGAATAAGCGACTTGCATCCTGCTGGCTGCCGCTGGCGCTCTACGCCCTGCTGGCCGCGGCCAGCCTGGCTCTGACGGCCACCGTCAACGGCTATTACGTGTTCGTGCTGGGCAACGTGGCGCTGCTGGCGCTGGCCGGCATCGGGCTGAACGTGCTGCTGGGGCTGACCGGGCAGATGTCATTCGGCCACGCGGGCTTCTACGCCATCGGCGCGTATACCGTGGCCATCCTGACCGGCCAGGCCGGTTGGAGCTTCTGGCTGGCCTGGCCGACGGCGGCGCTTGTCGCCGGCGCGTTCGGGCTGCTGCTGGCGCTGCCCGCGCTGCGCGTGAAGGGCCCTTACCTGGCGATGATCACCATCGCCTTCGGCTTCATCGTCGAGCACGCGCTCATCGAAGGCGGAGACGTCACCGGAGGCCAGAACGGGCTGATGGGGATCGTGCAGCCCTCGCTTGCCGGCATCGGCGGGGACCGCGGCGTGGCCATGCTGGCGATCATGGCGGTATTCGTGGCGCTGGCGGCCTACGCGCTGCTCTCGCGCGGCACCTGGGGCGCGGCAATGCGCGCGGTCAAGGACAGTGAAACGGCCAGTGAATCCATCGGCATCAATCCGCTGGCGGTCAAGGCCGTGGCCTTCATGGTGTCGGCTGCGGTGGTGGGCCTGGCGGGCGGACTCTACGCGCCGCAAGCCGGCATGATCACGCCGCACAACTTCAACTTCATGCAATCCATCCTGTTCGTGCTGGCGGTGACGCTGGGCGGCGCGGGATCGCTCGCCGGCCCCTTGCTGGGCGCGGTCGTCGTCGGCCTGCTGCCGGAAATGCTGTCCAGCCTGGAGGAATACCGGCTGCTGTTCTTCGGCGTCTTCCTGCTGGTGGTGCTGTGGGCCGCGCCGGACGGCGTGGCCGGGCTGCTATCGCGCTGGCGCCGCCATGCGGCGGGCCACGCGCTGGCGCCCCGCCAGGGCGGTGCGATGCCTGCCGGCGGCCGCCGCCGGCGCGTGCTGCGCGCCGACGCGCTGACCATGACGTTCGGCGGCGTGCGCGCCGTGCAATCGGTGTCGTTCACCGTACCGCCGGCCGCCGTCACGGCGCTGATCGGTCCGAACGGCGCCGGCAAATCCACGGTCATCAACATGCTCAGTGGCTACTACCAGCCGACCAGCGGCGCGGTGGCGCTGGGTGACGCGCCGCTGGCGGCGTTGCCTGCCTACCGCGTGGCGCGCAGCGGCATCGGCCGCACCTACCAGACCTCGCAACTGTTCGACACGCTGAGCGTGGAAGACAACGTGGCGCTGGGCATGGTGCGCGGCCGGCTGGGCGGACTGCTGGCGTCGCGCCGTTACCTGGCGCCGGATGTGCGGGAACGGGCGCGCGCCCTGCTGGCGTTTTGCGGCTATGAGGGTGCGTTGGACGTGCCCGCCGCCGACCTGCCGCACGTCGACAGGCGCCTGGTGGAGATCGCCCGCGCGCTGGCCACCGATGCCGACATCCTGCTGATGGACGAACCCGCCGCCGGCCTGTCGCGCGAAGACAAGACGCGGTTGGCCGGCCTGCTGCGGCGCATCGCCGAAGCCGGCGCGGGCGTGCTGCTGGTCGAGCACGACATGGCGCTGGTGATGGGCGTGTCGGATCACATCGTCGCCATCGACGCCGGCCGCGAACTGGCGCAGGGCAACCCCGCCCAGATCCAGCAATCGCCCGCCGTGCGCCAGGCCTATCTGGGCGACGAAGCCGCGCGCCGCGCGCCCGCCGCGCGGCAACGGCCCGCAGGCGCTCCCATCGCGCCGGAAGTGCTGGGGGTAGGCAATCTGGTCACCGGCTACGGCGCCAACCCCGTGCTGCACGGCATCGACCTGCAAGTGCGGCAGGGCGAGATGGTGGCCCTGCTGGGCGCCAATGGCGCGGGCAAATCGACGTTGATGCGCACGTTGGCCGGACTGCACCGGCCCGCGCAAGGCGGCATGCACCTGCAAGGGCAGGAGCTCAACGGCCTGGCTGCCGACCGCATCGTGGCGCGCGGGCTGGTGCTGGTGCCCGAAGGCCGCCAGGTCTTTCCGGGCCTGAGCGTGCTGGACAACATCCGGCTGGGCGCTTTCCTTCACCCGCAGGACCGCGAGGCGCGCGTCGAAGAGATGCTGGCGCGCTTCCCGCGCCTGCGCGAACGCCTGCATCAACGCGCCGGCCTCTTGTCAGGCGGCGAACAGCAGATGCTGGCGATTGCCCGCGGCCTGATGTCCAAGCCCGTCATCCTGCTGCTGGACGAACCGTCGCTGGGCTTGGCGCCGAAGATCATCGACGAATTGTTCGACGCATTGGACCGCCTGCGCGCGGAGTCCATGACGATCCTGCTGGTGGACCAGATGGCGGCGCTTGCGCTGTCGCTGGCCGACCGCGCCTATGTGCTGGAGTCCGGCCGCGTCGCCGCACAAGGCACGGCCGCGCAGATCGCAGAGGACGGGGCGTTGGCCCGCGCATACCTGGGCGCGTAGCGGCGCAGGCAGGCCCGGCCACGCCCTTGGACGGCGGGCGCTACTCGGCGTCCGCCTCCAGCCGAGCGCCGGCGCGCACGATGCCGCAACGCTTGTGCGCGCGCATCACCACGCCAACTTCACTGTTGAGCACGCCGTCCAGTTCCCCCAGCCGGCGCGTCACCACGTCCCATAGATGCAGGCTGTCGCGGCACAGCACGTGCCAGAACAGCTGCGACGCGCCGCTGGTGCCGAACAGGCAGCGCGTGTTCGGATCCAGCGCCAGATGCGCGGCCAACGCGTCCACCGCTTGCGGGCGCACCTGCACCGAGATCACGGCCTCTACCGGAAACCCCACCAACGCCGGTTCCACTTCCACGCGGAAGCTCAGCGCGCGCCGCTCGACCAGATGCTGCAGCAGACGCTGCGCGGTGGGTTCGCTGACGCTGGCCTCGCCGGCCAGTTCGGCAAGGCTTGCCCGCCCGTCGCGCATCAGATGGGCGACCATGCGTTGCTCAGGTTCCGTCAGCGCCGCTGGCGGCTGCGCGTGCGGCGCTTCCGCGACCGCGTCGGGCTGGGCCTGGATGCGCCACTGCCCGGCGCGGCGGAACGGCCGCAGCACCAGCCTCGCCTCCACATGCTCGACGCCGTCGATGGACGGCAGCACGCGCGTGACCACGTCCGGCATGTCGGCCGCGTCCGCCAGCGTCAGTTCGGCCATCAGGTCCGCGGTGCCGGCCAAGGTGACCACCAATTGGCTGATGTCCAGCCGCGCCAGCTGATCGGCCACGTCCGGCACCCGGCCCGACCGGCAGCGCACCCAGGCGTGCAGCACCACACCCTGGCCCATGGCCAACGGGTCGGGCTCGGCGATGACCCGCAGCGCGTCGGCATCCATCAGGCGTCGGATGCGGCGCGCGACGGTCCGCTCGGCGATGCCGGTAGCCGCGCCCAGTTCGCGCCAGGACGCCCGGGGATCGGACTGCAACGCAATCAGGCAGGCCAGATCGGTGTCATCGAGCGCTGGCATTAGGGGCTTACCCTTACTTGACGTGACCATATTCATTAATCTAACGTTCGCGCATTGATAAAAACATAAAATTAAACGGTCTTTTTGACCAAAAATAAATTCTTATTTTGAGGACGTCATGAGCAGCCCATCCGCGACCTTGCGCAGCAAGCAAGGAGCAAGCGCCGCGCCAGCCAGCGCTGCGCCCGTATCCCGCGCCCGCACCATCCTGGCCGGTAGTGTAGGCAATGCAGTCGAATGGTTCGATTGGACCATCTACGCCTCCTTCGCCATCTTCTTCTCCAGCCAGTTCTTCCCGCCCGGCAATGAAACCACCGCGCTCCTGGCCACCTTCGGCATCTTCGCCGTGGGCTTCTTCATGCGTCCGGTCGGCGGTTGGGTGCTGGGCATCTTCTCCGACCGCTATGGCCGCAAAGCCGCACTCGGCCTGACGATCCTGATGATGGCGGGCGGCTCGCTCATCATCGCCATCACCCCCACCTACGCCACGATCGGCATTGCCGCCCCGCTGCTGCTGACCGGCGCCCGCCTGCTGCAAGGCCTGTCGCTGGGCGGAGAGTATGCCTCGGCCACGACCTTCCTGGCGGAAATGGCCCCGCCCGAAAAGCGCGGCTTCTATTCCAGCTTCGTCTTCTTCAGCGCCGCCGTCGGCATCCTGGCCGCCTCCGCCGTGGGCTGGATCCTGACCTCGACGCTGACCAAGGCCGACATGGCATCGTGGGGCTGGCGCATCCCCTTCCTGCTGGGCGCGCTCGGCGGCCTGGCCGGCATGTGGATCCGCCGCGCCATCCCGGAAACCGAAGCCTTCTCGCACGCCAAGAAAGCCGGCGTCGAAAAGCAGCCGCTGCGCACGCTGCTGCGCGACCACCCGCGTGAAGTGCTGCGCATCGTGGGCTTCTCTGTCCTGACCACGTTCGCGTTCTACATCTTCGTGGCCTACGTCCCCACCTACGCCATCCGCCAGGTGGGCGCCGACCCCAAGACCGCGTTTGCCGCCAACACCGTCGCGCTGATCGTGTTCATGCTGGTGCAGCCGCTGTTCGGCATCCTGTCCGACCGCATCGGCCGCAAGCCGCAGCTGATCTTCTTCGCCACCGGCTACCTGGTGTTCTTTTATCCGTTGATGACGACGCTGGGCCCGTCCTTCGGTTCGATCCTGGCGGTGGAACTGTTCGGCCTCGTGCTGTATGCCATGTACACGGCCATCGCGCCGGCCATCATGTCGGAACAGTTCCCGACCAGCGTGCGCGCCGTCGGCATCGGCACGCCCTACAACCTGGTCGTCGCGCTGCTGGGCGGCACCACGCCCTATCTGCTGACCTGGCTGCAAAGCAAGGGCATGGAGCGCTGGTTCTTCTACTACGTGCTGGCGGGCGCCGTGATCACGTTGATCACCTTCATCCGCATGCCCGAGACCAAGGGCCAGACGCTGAAGTAGCGGCCAGGCACCCCGTGTAAACGCTTTCCGGCTCCGCAAAGGGCCGGAAAGCTTTTTCTTTTTCCATGAGACCCATGCCAGAACAAGACCACACCGACCTGCATTTCCGAGACGCCCGCGAACTTGCCCGCGCCATCCGCCAACGCGAACTGAGCTCGCGCCAGGTCACCACGCACTTTCTGGACCGTATCGAACGCGCCCCGGCGCTTGCGGCCTATAGCGAAGTCACGGCCGAGCGCGCCCTGGCGCAGGCCGACGCGGCGGACCGCCTGCAAGACGCCGGCATCCTGATGGGCCCGCTGCACGGGGTGCCGGTGGCGGTGAAGGACAGCATCCAGTGGCAGGGCACGCCGGCCACCGGCGGTTCGCAGACCCGGCGCGGGATCATCAGCGGCGAGACCTCGGCTGCCGTGCGCATGCTGGCCGCGCAAGGCATGGTGATCCTGGGCAAGACGCGCATGACCGAATTCGCGTTCGGGCTGTCGGGCCAGAACCCGACCCAGGGCACGGCGCGCAATCCGTGGGACGCCCGCGTCGCGCGTGCGCCGGGCGGGTCCTCGAGCGGTTCGGGCGTGGCAGTGGCGGCCGGGCTGGCGCCGATCACGCTGGGCGGCGACACGGGCGGCTCCGTGCGCGCCCCGGCGGCGCTGAACGGCGTGGTGGGCTACAAGCCGTCGACCGGCGTGATCAGCCGCGCGGGCTGCCTGCCCTTGTCGGACACGCTGGATGTGCTGGGCCCGCTGGCCCGCAACGTGGCGGACGCCCGCCTGCTGACGCAATTGCTGGCAGGCCCGGACGTGGACGACGCCACGACGCTGGCATTGCCCGCCGCCTGCTTCACCGCGCTGCGCCACCCCGCCCCGCGCCGGCAGGCCGCAGTCGCCGTGCTGGCCCCCCAGGCCTGGCCCGCGTCGCTGACCGAAGCCGGGCTGCAGGTCTGGCACCAGGCCCAAGCGCGCCTGGAGCAAGCGGGCCTCACCCCCACCGCCTGGCACCCGCCCGCCTCGCTGTCGTTTGCCCGCATGGCGGACGACAACTCGGTGGTGCTGGCCTACGAGGCCTATCGCTATTACGGCGCGCTGGCCGAGAACCCCGCCGCGCCCTTGTGGGAAATCGTGCGTACGCGCATCGCGGCAGGCGGCCGGATTTCGCAGGCCGACTACGAAGCCGCCCTGCTCCGCCGCCAGGCTGACATGGCCGCGTTCGCCAGCGCCATGCGGGGCGTGGACGCCCTGCTGATGCCCGCCTGCGACCAGGCCGCGCAAGCGCTGGACGCGGAAGACGTCCGCCACGTCGGACTGGGCAAACTGCTGCGCCCCGCCAACTTCCTGGGTGCGGCCGCGATCTCGCTGCCGGCGGGTTTCGACCACGAAGGCATGCCTATCGCCGTCCAGCTGCTGGCCCCCGCCGGCTGCGACGCCGCCCTGCTGGACTGCGCCGCGGCGCTGGAACCGGTGCTGTCGCCCGCGCCGCGCGTACCGGACCTGTCGTCCTGGGGGCTGTAGGCGCGGGATGCGAAAACCGTCCCGCCCGGCGTAGCCCGGGCGGGCTGCAAGACGAAAAAAAGCCCCTGCGAACCTTCCGCAGGGGCTTTTTCTTTGAAGAGCGGCTGGCTTTACAGCGCCTTCTTCAGGTCCTGGACCTTGTCCGTGGCTTCCCACGAGAATTCCGGCTCCGAACGGCCGAAGTGACCATAAGCGGCGGTCTTCGCGTAGATCGGGCGCAGCAGGTCCAGCATGTTCACGATGCCCTTGGGACGCAGGTCGAAGTGCTCGCGAACCAGCTTGGCGATCTCGTGGTCGGGGATGACGCCGGTGCCTTCGGTGTAGACGGTGATGTTGATCGGCTCGGCCACGCCGATGGCGTAGCTGACCTGCACCTGGCACTGGCGCGCCAGGCCGGCGGCCACGATGTTCTTGGCCACGTAGCGCGCGGCGTAGGCGGCCGAACGGTCGACCTTGGACGGATCCTTGCCCGAGAACGCGCCGCCGCCGTGCGGGCATGCGCCGCCGTAGGTGTCGACGATGATCTTGCGGCCGGTCAGGCCGCAATCGCCTTGCGGGCCGCCGATGACGAAGCGGCCGGTCGGGTTGACCAGGAACTTCGTATTCGGCGTGATCAGGCCTTCAGGGAAGCTCGGCTTGATGATGTCTTCAATGACGGCTTCGCGGATGGTCTCTTGCGTGACTTCCGGCGCGTGCTGGGTCGACAGCACCACGGTGTCGACTTCGGCCGGGCGGCCATCGACATAGCGGAACGTCACTTGCGACTTGGCGTCCGGACGCAGCCACGGCAGGCGGCCGTCCTTGCGCAGTTCGCTCTGGCGCTGCACCAGGCGGTGCGCGTACCAGATCGGGGCGGGCATCAGATCGGGCGTTTCATCGCACGCGTAGCCGAACATCAGGCCTTGGTCGCCCGCGCCCTGGTTCAGATAGTCTTCCGAACTGCGATCCACGCCTTGGGCGATGTCGGGCGATTGCTTGTCGTAAGCTACCAGCACGGCGCAACCCTTGTAGTCGATGCCGTATTCGGTGTTGTCGTACCCGATGCGGCGGATGGTGTCCCGCGCGACCTGGATGTAGTCGACGTTGGCGGTGGTGGTGATTTCACCGGCCAGGACGACCAGGCCCGTGTTGCACAGCGTTTCGGCTGCGACACGCGCGTTCGGGTCTTGCGTGAAGATGGCGTCCAGGATCGAATCGGAAATCTGGTCGGCAACCTTGTCGGGGTGCCCTTCGGAGACGGATTCGGAAGTGAAGAGAAAATCGTTATTGGCCACAGATGCGTCCTTAGTGTCCGGCTTTGCCGGCGCATAGGTTCACGAGGCGCGTTGCACCCCGGACCGCTGGCATACGCTAATCTGGGCGCGACGCTTTAGCGGATTCAGCAAAGGCCGCGGATGGCGCCGCACCCTTGCCGTCGCCCCGCAAGTTGTCGGTTAACTCGGCGACTGAGCCCATTTTAAGCGAAAATGCCGTTCTTATGCTTGTGCCGGGGGTGTAAACATATTCCCGGAAGCCCGGCATCCCCCCGGCACCACCCTGCCCGCCCTTCTCCATTTACCGAATGCTGCTTGCCCTGTTCAGACTCTTCGCCGCCTTGCCGCTACCCGTCGCGCACGCCATCGGGAGACTGGCCGGGCTTGCGGTATACGCCTGGCCCGGCAAGTACCGGCGCCGGCTCCAGGCCAACGCGGCCCAGGCCGGCTACCCCGGTGCGGCGTTCGCCCGGCAGGCCGCGGCCGAGACCGGCGCCATGATCCTGGAGAATCCGCGGGTCTGGTTCAAGAATGAGCAAAGCCTGGCGCAGGTCGTGTCGGACGACAACGACGTGGTCACGGCCGCGCGCGCCGAAAATCGCGGCATCCTGTTCCTGACGCCCCACCTGGGCTGCTTTGAAATTACTGCCCGCTATCTGGCCCGCCAGATGCCGATGACGGTGATGTTCCGTCCCCCGCGCAAGGACATCCTGGCCCCGCTGCTGGAAACGGCGCGCAACAGCTCGGACGTCAACGCGGTGCCGGCCACCATGCAAGGCGTGCGCGAGTTCGTGCGCGCCCTGCGCCGCGGCGAATCCGTCGGCATGCTGCCCGACCAGGCGCCCAGCGTGGGCGACGGCGTGTGGGTCCCGTTTTTCGGCCGCCTGGCCTACACGATGACGCTGCCCAGCAAACTGGCCACGCAGACCCATGTGCCGATCATCCTGACCGCGGGCGAACGCCTGCCCCGCGGCCGCGGCTGGCGCATTCACTATGTGCGCGTGCCGGAGCCGCTGCCTGCCGACCCGCAGGCGCAGGCCGCCTTGATCAACGCCGCGATGGAAACGCTGATCCGCCGCTGCCCCCAGCAATACCTCTGGAGCTACAACCGCTACAAGACCCCGCGCGGCGCGCCTCCGGCCCCCGATGCTGGCACGGTGCCCCCGGCCGCTTCCTGAAAGCCCCGCCGCCCCAAGTAGCCCGGTCTTATCCCCAAC
The DNA here is from genome assembly GCF_057314935.1 of Achromobacter sp. NCBI lineage: Bacteria > Pseudomonadati > Pseudomonadota > Betaproteobacteria > Burkholderiales > Alcaligenaceae > Achromobacter > Achromobacter sp. The sequence goes on along the minus strand of NZ_DBHKZA010000014.1, from coordinate 25,241 downwards.
GCCATGAACGAATCGAAAACGCGCACGCTGGTTACCCTGCTGAAATGGTTTGGCCGCATCAAGCCGTCGACGCGCCAGCGCATCGGCGCCGTCCTGGGTTGGCTGGCCCCCCGCCTGGCCCGGTCCCGCGCCCACATCGTGCGCCGCAATCTGGAACTGTGCTTTCCGGATCAACCCGCGTCCGTGCGCGAACAATGGGTCGCCGACCACTTCCGGGCGCTGGCCCAATCCATCGTGGACCGCGGCGTGCTCTGGTACGGCACGCCCGAGGCCGTCAAGGACCTGGTCACGCAAACGGGCGCCGACCGCATCAACGCGCTGACAGCCCAAGGCCGCTCCGTGATCCTGCTGGCGCCGCACTTCATCGCGCTGGACGCCGCCGCCACGCGCCTGACCATGGAAGTGCCCAGCGCGGCCACCATGTACACCCCGCAAAGCGATCCGCACATCGACGCGGTCGTCGCAGCCGGGCGCGCCCGCTTCAACGAGGTCTTCCTGGTCAGCCGCAAGGAGGGCGTGCGCGACCTGATCCGCCACCTGCGCGCCCCGCGCCCGGTCTACTACCTGCCCGACATGGATTTCGGCCGCCAGGGCTCGGTGTTCGTGCCCTTCTTCGGCGTACCGGCCGCCACGCTGCTGGCCACCGCCCAGCTGGCCCAGAAGTGGAACGCGGCCGTGCTGCCGGTGGTGGGCTTCTGGAACCCGGAGACCGGCCGCTATCACGTGGACGTGCTGCCGGCGCTGGAAGACTTCCCGGGCGAGGACTCGCTGGAAGCCGCCACCGCCCGCCTGAACCGCGAGCTCGAATCCTGGGTGCGCCGCTGCCCCAGCCAGTACTACTGGGTGCACCGGCGCTTCAAGACCCGTCCCCCGGGCGACCCGAAAGTCTATTGAACGCCTGGCGCGGGCTGCCCGCACCCCAATAATGGGCGATAATCCAGGAATGAACTGGAACTTCACCAAAATGCATGGCGCGGGCAACGATTTCGTCGTGCTCGACGGGGTCCGCCAGACCATCGAAATGACGCCCGAACGGGCGCGCGCCTTGGGCGACCGGCACTTCGGCATCGGCGCCGACCAGATCCTGCTGGTCGAACCCGCCACCCGGCCCGACGCCGATTTCCGCTATCGCATTTTCAATTCCGACGGCAGCGAAGTCGAACACTGCGGCAATGGCGCCCGCTGCTTCGTGCGCTTCGTGCACGAGCAAGGCCTGTCCGACCGCAATCCGCTGCGCGCCGAAATCGCCACCGGCATCCTTGTCCTGGACGAAGGCGACGACGAACAGGTCACGGTTGAAATGGGCAGCACCCGTTTCGATCCCGCCGCATTGCCGTTCGACACCGCCGGCCTTGCCTCGCAACAGCAAGGCGAAGACACGCTCTGGGAACTTGAGCTGGACGCGCCCGCCGGTGTGCCCGCCAAGGTGCTGCTGTCGGCCGTGGCCATTTCCAACCCGCATGCCGTGCAAGTGGTCGACAACGTCGACACCGCGCCTGTGGCCGTGCAGGGCCCGCTGATCGAAACCCATCCGCGCTTTGCGCGCCGGGTCAACGCGGGCTTCATGCAAGTGGTGGACCGCCACAACATCCGCCTGCGCGTGTTTGAACGCGGCGCGGGCGAAACCCTCGCCTGCGGCACCGGCGCCTGCGCCGCCGTCGCGGCCGGCATCCGCCGTGGCCTGCTGGAATCGCCCGTGCGCGTGCAAACGCGCGGCGGCGTGCTCACCATTGCCTGGAATGGCGAACAGCTGCGCATGACCGGCCCGGCCGAATCCGTCTTCACGGGGCAGGTCGACATCGACAAGCTCGTCTTCTCCACGGCGCTGAACCGCTGACCCTATGACTGATACCGCATTCACCGCCCAGGACATCGCCGCCTTCCTGCAAGAGCACCCCGGCTTCTTCGACGAGCACGCTGACGTCTTCGCCACCATGCAGGTGCCGCATCCGCACGGCTCGCGCGCGATTTCGCTGGGCGAACGCCAGATCCTGACGCTGCGCGAACGCAACCGCGAATTGGAATGGCGCTTGAACGAACTGGTGCGCAACGCCACGGCCAACGAAAGCATCGGCACGCATGTGGCCAAATGGTGCAGCCGCCTGCTGTCCGAAAACGACGCCCAGCGCGTGCCGGGCGAAATCGCCCTGGGGCTGGCTGAACAGTTCGAACTCAACCACGTGGCGCTGCGCCTGTGGAACCTGTCCGAACTGCCTCCCACCGGTTACGGCGAACCCGTCTCGCAAGACGTGCGCACGTTCACCGACAGCCTGAAGACGCCGTACTGCGGCACCGATACCGCTTTCGAAGCCGCCGGTTGGCTGGACAGCACGCCAAAGTCGCTGGCGCTGGTGCCCTTGCGCCTGGAAGCCGACGGCGCCGCTGTCGGCCTGCTGGTGCTGGGCTCCGACGACCCCGAACGCTTCACCCCGGAAATGGGCACGGCGTTCCTCGAATCCATCGGCCAACTGGCTTCGGCGGCGCTGCATCGCCTGAATCCGGCGTCGCCGAAGGCGTAGGACAACGCCAGGGCGGGCGGACATGAATCCCACCACGCGCGACGCGCCCCCGCCCGACTCCCCGCCACCCGCGGCGGGCGCCGAAGCCCTGCCCGATCCGATGCGCGCGTGGCTGCGTCATCTGGAAACCAACCGCCGCTATTCGCCCCACACGCTGGACGGCTACCGGCGCGAATTGCACTTCCTGCGCGAACTCGCCGAAAAAGTCCGTCTGCCGCTGGACAAGATCGCCAATGGCCACATCCGCCAGTTCGTCGCGCGCCTGCATGCCCAGGGCCGCGGCCCGCGCAGCCTGGCCCGCACGCTGGCGGCCTGGCGCGGCTTCTACCAATGGTGGGCGCCGTCCATCGAACTGGCCGGCAACCCCGTGGCCGGCGTGCGCGCCCCCAAGGCGCCACGCGGCTTGCCCAAGGCCCTGTCGGTAGAACAGACGCAGGCGCTGCTGGACCGTGCACCGGCCAAGGTCGCGAACGAGCCCGCCGCGCTGCGCGACCAGGCCATGCTTGAACTGCTGTATTCCAGCGGCCTGCGGCTGTCTGAACTGGTGGGGCTGGATCTGCGCTACACGCGCTCGGCCGACTACGAATCCCGCGGCTGGCTGAAGCTGGACGAAGCCGAAGTCGAAGTATTGGGCAAGGGCGGCAAGCGCCGCTCGGTGCCGGTCGGGCAAGCCGCCGTGGCGGCGCTGCAGAAGTGGATCGACGTGCGGGCCCGGCTGGCGTCGCCCGCCCCGCAGCCGGAAGACGCCGCGGCGCTGTTCCTGGGCGCCCGCGGCAAACGCATTTCGCCGCGCGTCGTGCAGCTGCAACTGGCGCGCATCGCGCAAGACGCCGGCCTGCCCACGCATGTGCATCCGCACGTGCTGCGCCACAGTTTCGCCAGCCACGTGCTGCAATCGGCCCAGGACTTGCGGGCCGTGCAAGAGATGCTGGGCCACGCCAACATTTCCACCACCCAGGTCTATACCCGGCTGGATTTCCAACACTTGGCCAAGGCCTACGACCAGGCGCACCCGCGCGCCGGCCGCAAATCCTGAGCGCCGCTAGCCGCCTCCGGCCACCATGCCGCCCAGCAGCATGACGCCCAGCAACAGCACCGCCAACGCCGCCAGCGCTTCCACGCCATAGCGCAAGCGCGCCGCGCCCGTGCTGGACAAGCGGCGGCCGATACGCGTCGCCGCGCTGCCGGCCGCCACGGCCAGGCAGGCCAGCGCCGCGACCGTCAGGCCCGTGCCCAGGCCCATCGCCAGCGCCGACGCCACGCCAGCCAGGAAGAAGCCTTGCGACAAGGCGAACACCAGCACGATCAGCGCGCCGCTGCACGGCCGCAATCCCACCGCCAATATCGCCGACCCCGCGCGGCGCCAGTTCAACGGACCCGCGACCTGATCGGGCGTCGGCGCGTGCGCGTGGCCACAACCGCAGTCGTCATCATGGTGATGGGAATGATCATGCGCGGGCGCGGCGGGCGCATGCACGGCGATTGCGCGCAACGCGGCGGCGCCCTTCAGGACGGGTGCGGGCGGCACAGGTGCGGGCGCCGCGGCGAGCGGCAGGTCTCCTTGGCCCGCCCGACGCCGCAGCAACGGGCGGATCGCCTTGACCCACACCAACCATGCGCCCAGCAATGTCACCAGCGCGTAAGACGCCAATTCCAGCCAACGCGTCGCCTGGTTCATCGTCGCCGCAGTGGCGTTGAACACCACCGCCAACACCGCCACCATCGCGATCGCGACCAGCGCCTGGATCAACGCCGACGCCAGCGCCAGCAGCGCGCCGTTGCGCGCCGTCTGCCGATTGGCCAACACATAGGAAGAGATCACCGCCTTGCCATGCCCGGGTCCCAGCGCGTGGAACACGCCATAGGCAAAAGACAGGCCGATCAGCGCCCAGGCCGCGCCGCCTTCCGCCTGCCAGGCACGCACCGCGCCCGTCAGCTGACGGTAGAAATGACTTTGCCAGACCGACACCTGCCCGAAAAAGCTGGCCAGCCATCCCGGCCCGGCCAACCCCGAACCGCTTTCCGGCACGCCAAAGGGATGCGCGCCCTGGGCAACGGCCGCCCCCATGCCGCCCAGCAGCAACAACGCCGCCGCGAACCGCAGCGCGGCCATGGCGGCGCCGCTTGGAGGTCGCACTACGGGCACCGCACCTCGATGCGGTGCGTGAGCCCCTTGGTAATGGCGAAAAGCTCGTCGGGCAACGCGTCCGGGTCGGCCGGGATCGCGGCCAGTTGCTGCATGGTCTTCCAATCCAGTTCCTTGGGCTTGCGGTATTCGGACGTGCACGCCGCGGCAGCCTGGCCGCCCAGCGCAACCGCGCCCTTTTCATCAAAGGCGTACGCGACGAAATACGTGGGGTCGTAGATATCCACCTGCGCACCCTCCGCCTCCGGCGCCACGGGCGTGGCCAGCGGCAACGTGAACGACAGCGTCAGCCGCTTGGTCTTCGCGTTCCAATCGACGCGCGCGTCGCGGGGAGCGGCGAACGCGGCCATCTTGCCGTCCGCGGTGACCCGGGTGAAATAGTGCGAGATCGGTTCGCCCAGCGCCTTCATCCAGTCATCGGCCATGCCCTTGAGCGTCGCGGCGGGCAGCGAACCGTCCTTGCCCGTCTTCAAGCCTTGCGTGGCATAGGCGCCGAACATCTCGTCAAACAACCAGACCTGGCGGACCGCCGTGATGCGATGCTGCGCGTCGATATCGATGGTGGCGCGGGCGTCGATCCACATGTGCGGGTGCGCGCTGGCGGCGCCCGCCGCCAGCAAGGCCGTCACGGCGCTCAGGGTTGCAAGGCCGCGGCAAGCTGACGTACGTTCCATTCAAACATTTCCAGATAGGTGGCGCCGGGCTGCCCGGACTTGGACAGCGCATCGGAATAAAGCGTACCACCCACTTTCGCGCCGGTCTCGCGCGCGATCTGCTGCACCAGCTTGGGGCTGGTGATGTTCTCGACGAAGACAGCCGGCACGCGTTCGCGCTTGACCTGTTCGATGATGGCGGCGACTTCGCCCGCCGACGGCTCGGCGTCCGTCGACACGCCCATCGCCGAAATGAACGCCACGCCGTAGGCGTCGCCAAAATAGCCGAAGGCGTCATGCGAGGTCACGACCTTGCGGCGCTCGGCAGGGATGGCGGAGAACGTCTTCTTCGCATTGGCGTCCAGCGCTTGCAGTTTTGCGATGTAGGCATTCGCACGCTGGCGATAATTGTCGGCATGCGCCGGGTCCGCGGCGGCCAGCCCCTCGGCCACATTGCGCGCATAGATCACGCCATTGGCCAGGTTCTGCCAGGCATGCGGGTCGGCGTCGCCATGGTGATGGTGGCCGTCCCCGCGGCCATGCCCATGGTCATGGTCGTGATCGTGATCGTGGTCGTGGTCGTCGTGCTTGCCCGCGTCGCCGTGCCCGGCGAACTTGCGTGGGCTCACGCCCTGCGAGGCCACGACGGTCTTGCCCGCGAAGCCCGAGGCCTTCGTCAGCTTGGGCAGCCAGGTCTCGAAATCCAGGCCGTTCACGAACAGCACCTGCGCGGCGGACAGCTTCTTCGCGTCGCCCGGGGTGGGTTCGTATTCGTGCGCATCACCATCCGGGCCGACCAGCGTGGTCAGGCTGACATCGCCGCCGCCCACTTCGCGCACGATGTCGCCCAGGATGGAAAAGCTGGCGACCGCCTTTACGGGGTCGGCGGCATGCGCCGCGCCAAAAGCGGCCGACAGGCACAGTCCGGCGACGGCCAACAGGGCGCGGCGGCGCGCCGGCAGAATGGAACGCATAGCGAATCTCCTAGTGAAGTCAGGCCCGGCGCCTGCGGCGCGACGCCCGCAGCAACCCGCCTTGCGGGCCGCCAACGATGGAAAACAGGTAACAGGCGCCGGCGGCCAGGATGATCGAAGGCGAGGCCGGCACGTTGTAGTGGTACGAGATCAGCAGGCCGCTGACGGAAGCCAGCACGCCGAACGCCGCGGCCAGCGGAATCTGCCGGGCCGCCGAACGCGCCCAGAAACGGGCGGCGGCGGCCGGCAGCATCATGATCCCGACCACCATCAAGGTGCCCAGCACCTGAAAGCCCGCCACCAGGTTGACGACCACCAGCACCAGGAAGCCCATATGGACCCAGCCGCCCCCGCCGCCGCTGGCGCGCAGGAAGCCGGGGTCCAGGCATTCAGCCACCAGCAGGCGGTAGATCGCCGCCAGCACCAGCAAGGTCACGCTGGCCGTGATGGTCACCAGCAGCAGCGCCGCGTCGTCCAGGCCCAGCACCGTGCCGAACAGCACATGCAGCAGATCCATATTGGAGCCGCGCAACGACACCAGCAGCACGCCCAGCCCCAGCGAGATCAGATAGAAGGCCGCAAAACTCGCGTCCTCGCGCAACGGCGTCAACCGCGCCACGAGTCCCGCCAGGAGGGCCACGGCCAGCCCGGTGGCAATGCCTCCCAGCATCATGGCGCCCAACGACAGGCCCGACAGCAGGAAACCGGCCGCGACGCCCGGCAGGATGGCGTGCGACATGGCGTCGCCCATCAGGCTCATGCGCCGCAGCACCAGGAACACGCCCAACGGCGCGGCGCCCAGCGACAGCGCACTGGCGCCTGCCAGCGCGCGCTGCATGAACCCGTAATCCAGAAAGGGCGAGACCACCCATTGCGCCAGACTCATGCGTAGGCCCTCGCGTGCCATTGCCGCGCCATCTTCAGATGCGCGTCGTTCAAGGTGTCTTGCGTCGCGCCCCAGGCCACGACCGAGCCGCACAACAGCAGGCAATCGGGGAAGTGGTCGCGCACCATATCCAGGTCGTGCAGGACGGCGATCACCGTGCGGCCCTGCCCGTGCAGCCCGCAAAGCAGCGCCATCAGGTTATCGGCGGTGTGGCTGTCGACTGCCGCGAACGGTTCATCCAGCAGCAGCACCGGCGCATCCTGCACCAGCATCCGCGCAAACAGCGTGCGCTGCATCTGGCCGCCCGAGAGCGTATCCACGCCGCGTCCGGCGGCATCCGCCAGGCCCACCGTCTCCAGCGCATCCATGCAGCGGTCCAGCTCTTCGCCGCCGTAGCGGCGCCAGCCGCCGACTCGACGCCACGCCCCCATCGCCACCAGGTCCAGCACCGTCACGGGGAACGACCGGTCCAGCTCAGCCGCCTGAGGCAGCCAGGCCAGCTCGGACCGGCCCGCCCCGCTGATGCGCACGCTGCCGGTCATGGGGCGCAACACGCCCATGATTCCCTTGATCAACGTCGACTTGCCTGCCCCGTTGGGCCCCACCACCGCTGTCATGCCGCCTGCGGCAAACCGGCCCGACACCGATTTCAACGCCGGATGGCCATGCCAGCCGAACGACGCGTCGTCCAGTTCGATGTGCACCGGCGCCACGCTCATCGCGGCCACCAGTCCAGCGCCCAGCCGGTCAGGGCCCACAGGGCGGCGGCGGCCACCAGCGCGGCCGCCATGCGACGCCACGCGGAAACCAGGAAGGCGGAGCGGGGGATGGCGCCTTGCCGGGGCGCGGCGCCGGGCCGCACAGGCAGAAGCGAGAAATGGGACATGGGAAAGCGGTAATCGAAGAGCGGCGGAATTGCAGTGCAGCGAGATTTTATTATGTTATATCATAACCAATAAAGCTTGAATCCGCCCTGGACGCCCGCATATGCATGTTTTCTGCTACCTTCCAGGCATCTCGCGCGCGTCGCGCGCGTTCCTCATTCAGGTAAAGCCCGCCATGCCCGCTCCGCCCCGATCCCCCCGCAGCGACACCGTCGGCGCTCAGCTCAGCGTCGCCGAAACGCTGTGCGAGCAGCGCGGACGCCGCCTCACGCCCATCCGCCGCAAGGTGCTGGAGCTGCTGCTGCGTCACGGCCGCAGCCTGAAAGCCTACGAATTGCTGGACGCCATGCGCGAAGTGCATCCGGGCGCCGCGCCCCCGACGGTGTACCGGGCGCTGGACTTCCTGATGGACGAAGGCCTGATCCACCGGCTGGACGCCGTCAACGCCTGGAGCGCCTGTCATGACGCCGGCGGCGCCCCCCACGACCTGCTGGTGGTCTGCACCGGTTGCGGAGCCGTGGCGGAAGTGTCCGATCCGGCCATGAGCCGCCAGTTGGCCGAACGCGTCGCCCAAACGGGCTACGCCCTGGCCACCCACGAAACCGAGATCCGCGCGTTGTGTCCCCAATGCCAGCAGAAGCAGCCCGCTGAGGCCGGCCATCACCACCATCACCACTAGGCATTGACGCCGTCGGGCGGCCGACGTCCGCCTGGCGCACGCCCGCCCGCCGTGGACAACGCCGCACCACCTTCCGTCCCCGATCGGGACGGGGCGGCCTGCGCCCTTGAAATCCGGCAAACCGCCCCAAAATAGTGATATCGCCCGATACTTGACGGCGTACAGCCGCGATCCGGACGGCTTCCGACCCTGGGTTGACCCGGGGTTTGCCCCCTGCCCCCGACTGTGCTGTAATCCTGCGTCCGGCCGCTGTTGGCGGCCTTCGCAGCCTGTGGCAAACATCATCCTGCACGGGAAAATCCCCTGCCAGGCCCATGTGTTGAATGCCTAGACTTCAGCCTTGACCTCACGCTAGCAGCTTCGCCATGAACACCCCGCGCAGTTTGGACAAAATGGTTCCCGTCACCATCCTCACCGGCTTTCTCGGTGCGGGCAAGACCACCCTGCTCAAACGCATCCTGACCGAATTCCACGGCCGCCGCGTTGCGGTCATCGAAAACGAATTCGGACCGGAAAGCATCGACAACGACCTGCTCGTGCAGGACAGCGATGAAGAAATCATCGAACTGTCCAACGGCTGCGTCTGCTGCACGGTCCGTGGCGACCTGATGCGCACCCTGTCCGAGCTGCGCGCCAAGCGCGAAGCCGGCGAACTGAATTTCGAACGCGTCATCCTCGAAACGACCGGCATGGCCAACCCCGGCCCCGTTTGCCAGACGTTCTTCATGGATGACGACATCGCCGAGTACTACCGCCTGGACGCGGTGGTGACGGTGGTCGACGCCAAGCACGGCATGGCCACGCTCGACGCGCAGCCCGAAGCCCAGAAGCAGGTCGGTTTCGCCGACCGCATCCTGATTTCCAAGCGCGACCTGGTCAACGACGTCGACTACGAAGCGTTGCGCCACCGCCTGGTTCACATGAACCCGCGCGCGCCGATCACGCCGGTCAACTTCGGCGAAGTCGACCTGAAGTCCATCATCGACATCAGCGGCTTCAACCTGAATTCCATTCTGGACATCGACCCGGAATTCCTGGCCGATGAACACCCCGACGCCGCCCACGATCACGCCCACGACCATGGGCATGACCACGGGCA
>NZ_DBHKZA010000014.1:0-15301 GCF_057314935.1 Achromobacter sp. | reverse complement strand
CACGGTCATGACCATGAGCACGAAGGCGATTGCGGGGCGCATTGCAATCATGCCCACCATCATCACCATCACCAGCACGACGACGAAATCGGCGCGTTCGTGTTCCGTTCCAACAAGCCGTTCGATCCCGCGCGCCTTGAGGAATTCCTGGGCGGCGTGGTGCAGGTCTATGGTCCCGACCTGATGCGTTACAAGGGCATCCTGTACATGAAGGGCATCAACCGCCGCATGTTGTTCCAGGGTGTGCACATGATGATGGGCGCCGAACCCGGCAAGCCGTGGACCGCGGCCGAAAAACCGTCCACCAAGATGGTGTTCATCGGACGTAAGCTGCCCCAGGAGATTTTCACCCGGGGCTTGGAGCAGTGCCTGGCGGGGTAATCCCCCTTCCTGACGTGACGCGATGCGACGAAGGCAGTACTGTGAGGTACGAATAGCGTAAGCAGCATGCAACACGGACCGGGAAAGGACGCCCGCGCCAGGATCGATTCATAGTGGAGTGTTTTCATGGCTACCAAGGCAGCAACCAAAAAATCAAGCAAGTCGACGAGCGATACGGCGATTGATCTGCCCAGCGAGAAGGAATTGCTGGCCATGCCCGAGTCCGACTATATGAACGAACGCCAGCTGGCTTTCTTCAAGGAACGGCTCAAACAACTCGAACAGGACATCCTGGCCAACGCCGGCGAAACCACCGAGCACCTGCGCGAAACGCAGTTCGTGCCCGATCCCGCCGACCGCGCCACCATCGAGGAAGAACACGCCCTGGAGCTGCGCACCCGCGACCGCGAGCGCAAGCTGCTGAAAAAGGTGCAACAGTCCATCGCCCGCATCGACAGCGGTGAATACGGCTGGTGTGAAGAAACCGGCGAACCGATCGGCGTACCCCGCCTGTTGGCCCGCCCCACGGCCACCTTGTCGCTGGAAGCGCAGGAGCGCCGTGAAATGCGCCAAAAGCTGTACGGCGACTAATCCGTCCCGCAATTCACGCCATGCCCTGAAAGGCTATGCTGGTTTCCGGCATGGCCTTTTTTATTGCGCGTCCGGCCGGCCGCTTGATTTCCCTGAATCCGCCCCCAGCTAGTCCTTTCAAAGGAAGGAACGCATGGAACAATTTCACGCCACCACCATCGTGTGTGTGCGCCGCGGCAACCGCGTCGCGCTCGGCGGCGATGGCCAGGTCACCCTGGGCAACATCGTCGTCAAGGGCACGGCCCGCAAGATCCGCCGCCTGTACCACGACAAGATCCTGGCCGGTTTCGCCGGCGCCACCGCCGACGCATTCACGTTGCAGGAACGTTTCGAAGCCAAGCTGGAAAAGCACCAGGGCAACCTGATGCGCGCCGCGGTCGAACTGACCCGCGACTGGCGCACCGACCGCGTCCTGCGCCGGCTGGAAGCCATGCTGATCGTCGCCGACACCGAGCACACCCTGGTGCTGACCGGCAACGGCGATGTGCTGGAACCCGAACACGGCCTGGCCGCCATCGGCTCCGGCGGCGCCTACGCGCAATCGGCCGCGCTGGCGCTGTTGCGCAACACCGAGCTGTCGCCCGAGGTTGTCGTGAAGCAATCGCTGGAAATCGCCGGCGACCTCTGCATCTACACCAACCAGAACCACGTCATCGAAACGCTGGGCGACTGACGCCCGCCACGCGGCGCGCGGGGCCTCCCCCCGACGCGCCGCAGCCGCCTCCCCAGCCCGCTCTAGCTCCAAGGATTCGCCCTCATGTCCGCATCCAACATGACGCCCGGAGAGATCGTCTCCGAACTCGACAAGTACATCGTCGGCCAGAACCGCGCCAAGCGCGCGGTCGCTGTCGCCTTGCGCAACCGCTGGCGCCGCCAGCAGGTCGCCGAGCCCCTGCGCCACGAGATCCATCCCAAGAACATCCTGATGATCGGCCCCACCGGCGTGGGCAAGACCGAGATCGCGCGCCGCCTGGCCAAGCTGGCCAACGCGCCCTTCATCAAGATCGAAGCCACCAAGTTCACGGAAGTGGGCTATGTGGGCCGCGACGTCGACACCATCATCCGCGACCTGACCGAATACTCGATCAAGCAGACGCGTGAACTGGAAATGCGCCGCGTGCGCACCCAGGCCGAAGACGCCGCCGAAGACCGCATCCTGGACGCCCTGGTCCCGCCCGCCCGCGGCGCCTCCGGCGAACCGGAGCGCGGCGAAGACAACAGCGCCCGCCAGACCTTCAGGAAGCGCCTGCGCGAAGGCAAGATCGACGATCTGGAGATCGAGATCGAAGTGGCCCAGGCCGCGCCGCAGATGGACGTCATGACGCCCCCCGGCATGGAAGAAATGGCCGAGCAGCTGCGCGGCATGTTCGCCGGCATGGCCCGCGACAAGAAAAAAGCCAAGAAGATGAAGGTGCGCGAAGCCTTCAAGCTGATCGTCGACGAAGAAGCCGCAAAGCGCGTCAACGAAGAAGACCTGCGCACCGTGGCCATCAACAACGTCGAGCAGAACGGCATCGTCTTCCTGGACGAGATCGACAAGATCGCGGCCCGCCAGGAATCGGGCGGCGCCGACGTGTCGCGCCAGGGCGTGCAGCGCGACCTGCTGCCGCTGGTTGAAGGCACGACCGTCAACACCCGCTACGGCATGGTCCGCACCGACCACATCCTGTTCATCGCATCGGGCGCGTTCCACCTGGCCCGCCCGTCGGACCTGATTCCCGAGCTGCAAGGCCGTTTCCCGATCCGCGTGGAACTGGAATCGCTGACCGCCGAAGACTTCGTGCGCATCCTGTCCGACACCGACGCCTCGCTGACCAAGCAGTACACCGCGCTGATGGCCACCGAAGACGTGCAGTTGGAGTTCACGGACGAGGGTGTGCGCCGCCTGGCCGAACTGGCCTACGACGTGAACGAGACCACCGAGAACATCGGTGCCCGCCGCCTGTACACGGTGATGGAAAAGCTGCTGGACGAACTGTCGTTCGACGCGACGTCCAGCCAGGACAAGCACGTGAAGATCGACGCCGCCTACGTCAACTCGCAGTTGGCGGAAGCCGCCAGCAGCCAGGACCTGGCGCGCTACGTACTGTAAGTCGGGTGGCGCGCCTGGCGCGCTCCCTTCTGATCAACGCCGTTTATCGCAGCCTTGCGGTAAACGGCGTTTTCCATGGCATGGCGTCAGTTCGTGATCGCCGTCACGACATACTTGCCGTCCTTGCGGGTGGCCGTGAAGCGGACCTTGTCGCCCGCCTTGATCTTGGACAGCAGGGCCGGCGGATCCGCCTCATAGACCAGCGTCATGGCCGGCAGGTCCAAGGCCTTGATCTCGTCGTGCTTGATCGTGACCTTGCCCGCGGCCGGATCCACCCGGCGCACTTCACCGCTGGCATCGGCCGTTTGGGCGAACGCCAAGGGCGTAGCCAAGGTGACCACGGCCATCGCGGTAGCGATAGCCATGGGCATTGCATATTTGCGGTCAAAAGCCATACGGGCGTCCTCCATTGACAGCGAAAGCCGAGGAGCCAAAAGTCGCGCCCCTCCTGCTTTCCACAATGCTAGGATACCGCCGTTATGAAACAGTTCCTGCGGCATAACGCAACAATCCTGACGGTTGATTGCGAACCCGCGCCGGCGCCCGGCCGCCCGCTTACCGCAGGACGCAAACCACACGCTCATTTACCCCAATCCAGGACGCTCCATGGCCAACCGCTTATCTGTCATTGCCACCCGCACGGGCGATGACGGCACCACCGGCTTGGGGGACGGATCGCGTCTGCCCAAGGACGCGCCCCGCATCGACGCGCTGGGCGATGTGGATGAATTGAACAGCGTCATCGGCGTGTTGCTCGCGGAGTCGCTGCCACCGGAGGTCTCGGTCGACCTGATGGCGATCCAGCACGACCTTTTCGATATGGGCGCGGAGCTATGCATTCCGGGCCATACCGCCGTCACCGACGCCCAGGTGGCCCGCCTGGACGCGCGGCTGGCGCACTACAACGCGACCCTGGCGCCTTTACGCGAATTCATCCTGCCGGGGGGCACGCGGGCCGCCGCGCAGGCGCACGTGGCGCGCACCGTCTGCCGGCGTGCGGAACGGGCGGTGGTGGCGCTGGCGGGGGTCGAATCCGTGAATCCGCCCGTGCGCCAATACCTGAACCGGCTGTCGGACCTGATGTTTGTGCTGGCGCGCCATATCAATAATGCAGCGGACACGCCTGACGTGTTCTGGATGAGCCCAAATGCGCGTAAGACCACGTAACTCATGAGATGAATTGCAAGGCGGCCCAAGCCGCCTGCATTGCAGCGTATCTTGTAACGTGCTTATTTCACACCACAGTTTGTTTCATTTCTTAGGTCGCCCCGAGGCAGTTGCGGCATAATTGCGGGTTAATCGGCGGCCTTGCGCGCACGCTGAACGCTCAAGGAATACATAAGAATGAGTATTATTGTCACCGGCGGAGCAGGATTCATTGGCTCCAACTTCGTTCTCGACTGGTTTCAGGAAAGCAGCGAACCCGTCGTCACCTTGGATAAGCTCACGTACGCGGGCAATCCCGATAATCTCGCCTCGCTCAAGGGCAATCAAGCACACAAGCTCGTGCAAGGCGACATCGGCGATGTCGAACTCGTCAGCCGCCTGCTGGCCGAACACAAGCCGCGCGCCGTTCTCAACTTCGCCGCCGAATCGCACGTGGACCGTTCCATCCACGGCCCAGGCGAATTCATCCAGACCAATATCGTGGGTACCTTTCACCTGTTGGAAGCCGTGCGCGCGTACTGGAACGCCTTGCCCGATGTCGAACGCGCGGCATTCCGTTTCCTTCACGTGTCTACCGATGAGGTCTACGGATCGCTGGAAAAGGACGATCCCGCTTTCAGCGAAACGAATCGCTACGAGCCCAACAGCCCCTATTCCGCAAGCAAGGCCGCCAGCGACCACTTGGTGCGGGCATACCACCATACCTACGGGCTGCCGGTGTTGACCACCAATTGTTCCAACAACTACGGCCCCTATCATTTCCCCGAAAAGCTGATTCCTCTGGTTATCCACAACGCCCTGGCCGGCAAGCCGTTGCCGATCTACGGCGACGGGCAACAGATCCGCGACTGGCTGTACGTGAAAGACCACTGTTCCGCCATCCGCCGCGTGCTGGCTGACGGCCAGCTAGGGGAAACCTACAACGTGGGCGGCTGGAACGAAAAAGCCAACCTGGAAGTCGTCCACACGCTTTGCGCGCTGCTGGATGAACTCAGCCCCCGGGCTGATGGTCAGCCCTACAAGAACCAAATAACGTTCGTCAAAGACCGGCCTGGTCACGACCAACGTTACGCTATTGACGCCTCCCGCCTTGAACGCGAGCTGGGTTGGAAGCCTGCCGAAACATTCGATACCGGCATCCGCAAGACGGTGCAGTGGTATCTGCAAAACCAGGAATGGGTCGCCAACATCACCAGTGGCGCATATCGCGATTGGGTTACCACTCAGTACAGCGCCTGAACCAACCGCGACGCGGCCCCTGCCGCGGCCCGCATTGTCGGCAGCTACCCTGGATTATTCCGGGCGCCGGGTTCCGCCTGCAACGACCGCCATCACACCGAGTTTTCCGTTTTGCAAAATAGCCGAGTATCCATGCAGGTAGTCCAGTGAGCCAGCACGTTGCCATCCTCCTTTGCACATATCAGGGTGAAAAATACCTGGCTGCGCAACTGGACTCGTTTGCGGCGCAGACTTACCCGTCTTGGAAACTCTGGGTATCGGACGACGGCTCGACCGATGCAACCCTGGACCAGTTGAGGGCTTTTGCCGAGCGGCACCAGCCCGGGCAAGTCACGCTTCAAGCAGGCCCGCGCAAGGGATTCGTAAAGAATTTCATGTCCTTGATCTGCGAGCCCACCTTGCACGCGGACTATTACGCCTTGTCTGATCAGGACGACATTTGGCACCCCGACAAGCTGGAACGTGCCGTAAAGTGGCTGCGCGACGTGCCGCAAGGGCAACCCGCGCTGTACTGTACTCGGACCGAGCTGATCGACGGGGCGGGCCAACCCATCGGCTTTTCGCCATTGTTTACGCGCCCACCGGCATTTGCCAATGCCCTCATGCAGAACGTTGCAGGCGGAAATACCATGGTGATGAACAATGCCGCACGCGACCTGCTGGTGGAGGCCGGTGCAGACATAGATGTGGTCGCCCACGATTGGTGGATTTATATCGTGGTCAGCGCCTGTGGCGGCCGTGTCCATTACGACAGCGAGCCCTCGCTGCGCTATCGCCAGCATGGAGACAACCTGATCGGTGCCAACGCCGGATTAAGTGCCCGCCTGTTACGGATCAAAATGCTGTTTGAAGGACACTTGAAAATGTGGACCGACCAGCATATTCAAGCGCTGTCGCCCTTGCTACCCAAACTGACTCCCGCCAATCTCGCCATTTACGACCGCTTTATCTCGGCGCGCCAGCGAAGTCTGCTTCCGAGGGTAGTGGGCATTAAATGTTCCGGGGTTTATCGTCAGACCTTGCTGGGCAACCTCGGATTATTGGCCGCTGCGCTGACTAATCGAATTTGAAGACTATTATGAAAATCCTGCTACTCGGCAAAGATGGGCAAGTCGGACACGAATTAAAGCGCACCCTGCTGCCGCTGGGCGACGTGCATGCCTTTGGCCGTCAAGGCGCCAATCTGGAAAACCTGGAAGCGTTGCGCGAATTACTCGCTCAACAAGCGCCGGACATTATCGTGAACGCGGCCGCCTACACCGCGGTGGACAAAGCCGAAACCAATCAAGACGTCGCCCGGACGGTGAATGCCGATGCCGTAGCGGAAATCGCGCGGTACGCGAAGGAAAATGACGCCCTGTTCGTGCACTACTCCACCGACTACGTATTCGATGGCCGCAAGGAAGCACCTTACGACATCGATGACCAGACAAATCCGCAAAGCGTGTATGGTTCGACCAAGCTCGCGGGTGAGGCTGCCATCACCGCAAGCGGCTGCAAGGCGCTGATCCTGCGTACGAGCTGGGTGTTCTCCGCCCACGGTGGAAATTTCATCAAAACGATCTTGCGCCTCGCCAAAGAGCGTGATGCCTTGAATATTGTGGCTGACCAGCATGGTGCGCCGACATCGGCCGAACTGATCGCGGACGTCACTGCCCTGGCCATCGCCGGCTTCCAGCAAGGCAAACTTTCCGCTGGCATATACCACCTGACTGCCGGCGGCCACACCACATGGCACGGGTTGGCGACCCATGTCGTCGCGCGCGCCCGCCACAATGGCTTGGCTCTAAAAGTCCAGCCCGGCAATATCGCCGCCATTACGACCGAGCAGTATCCGGTGCCCGCGGCCCGGCCAAAAAACTCTCGTTTGAATACGATCGCCCTGACCGCGCCGCTGAAGCTGCAACTGCCGGACTGGACGGTGCATGTTGACCGCACGGTAGATCAACTTACGTCATTGGAACTTTCCGCATGAAACGCAAAGGCATTATCCTGGCCGGCGGCTCCGGCACCCGACTGCACCCCGCCACGCTCGCCATCAGCAAGCAGTTGTTGCCCGTTTTCGACAAACCGATGATCTACTACCCGTTGAGCACGCTGATGCTCTCGGACATTCAAGACATCCTGATCATCTCGACCCCGCAAGACACGCCGCGATTCCAGCAACTGCTGGGCGACGGTTCTCAATGGGGCTTGAATCTCCAATACGCAGTGCAGCCGTCGCCCGATGGTTTGGCTCAAGCGTTTCTCATCGGTGAATCGTTCCTCGGCAATGATTTGTCTGCGCTCGTGTTGGGCGACAACATTTTCTATGGCCACGACTTCCACCAGCTTCTGGCCAACGCCAATGCGCGCGTCGAGGGCGCCAGCGTGTTTGCCTATCACGTCCATGACCCCGAGCGTTATGGCGTGGCGGAATTCGACGAAAAGGGCAAGGTCCTTTCGTTGGAAGAAAAGCCAAGCAAGCCGAAGTCCAACTACGCGGTGACCGGGCTGTACTTTTACGACGAAAATGTCGTCGAGATCGCCAAGCAGATCAAGCCTTCGCCGCGTGGCGAACTGGAGATTACCGATCTGAACCGCGTCTATCTCGAGCAAGGCAAGTTGGGTGTTGAAATCATGGGCCGGGGATACGCCTGGCTGGACACCGGCACCCACGAGTCGCTGCTCGAGGCCAGCCAGTTCATTTCCACTCTGGAGAACCGCCAGGGATTGAAGGTGTCGTGCCCTGAGGAGATTGCGTTCCGCAATCGGTGGATCACGCCGGAACAGCTGGAAGCGCTGGCCGCTCCGCTGTCCAAGAACGGCTACGGCAAGTATCTCCAACGTCTACTCGTTGAGAAGGTGTATTGATGAACGCCACTCCGCTCGCAATTCCGGAAGTCATCCTGTTCGAGCCGAAGGTATTCGGCGACGACCGTGGATTTTTCTTCGAAAGTTTCAATCATCGCGTCTTCGAAGAAGCCATTGGTCGAAAAGCGCAGTTCGTGCAGGACAACCATTCTCGCTCGGTCAAGGGCGTACTGCGGGGCCTGCACTATCAGATCCAGCAGACGCAGGGCAAGCTTGTGCGCGTCGCCCAGGGCGAAGTCTTCGATGTCGCCGTCGACCTGCGCAAATCCTCCCCGACGTTCGGGCAGTGGGTCGGTGCATTGTTGAGCGCCGAGAACAAGCACCAATTGTGGGTGCCAGAAGGTTTCGGCCACGGATTCGTGGTGCTGTCCGACACCGCGGAGTTCCTGTACAAGACAACCGACTACTACGCCCCGGCGCATGAGCGCTGCATCGCCTGGAACGATCCGACGCTTGCCATCGATTGGCGCATGAGCGGCGAGCCGGTCGTCTCGGCCAAGGATGCATTGGGCCTACCCTTCCTGCAAGCCGAATACTTCGCCTAAGACAGTCCGATTCGCTCCGGCAAGCTGCGGCTGCCACTGTCGTGGACACACCCACGCCCTGCGGCTATCTAATGTTCGACATGAAAAACACTACTGATTTGACCGACTCCCCCTCGTTTAAAGCCCTTTCCGGCCATCGCGGGGAAGGAGCGGCCGATGACGCCGGCTATACGAGGGACACCTCGAAACTGATCGCGTTTTACCTGCCTCAATACCATCGCGTGGCGGAAAACTCGGAATGGTGGGGGCCGGGGTTCACCGAGTGGACCAACGTGGCTCGCGGCAGACCTAATTTCGACGGACACTATCAGCCTCATATCCCGCGAGAACTGGGTTTCTACGATCTGGACCGCGTGGAAACCATGCGCGAGCAGGCCGCTTTGGCACGCGAGTACGGTGTACACGGATTCTGCTTCTACTATTACTGGTTCAGCGGCCGCCGCATCCTGGAGCGGCCTCTGGACAATTTCCTGGCGTCCGACATCGACATGTCGTTCTGCCTGTGCTGGGCCAATGAAAACTGGACGCGGACTTGGGATGGCGATACCAAGAGCGTGCTGCTCGAACAAAAGTATGCGGAAGGCGACGAAGAGCGCTTTATTCAGGACATCCATCCCTTCCTGGCGGATCCTCGCTACATCCGCGTGGACGACAAGCCGCTGCTCGTCGTCTACCGCATAAAGGAATTGCCGGATCCTGCCGGTTCGATAAAGAAATGGCGCGCGGAAGCGGAACGCCTTGGCCTGCCTGGCCTTCATGTGTCCGTCGTCGACTTCTACGACATCAGCGATCCGCGTGAAGTCGGTGCCGATGCCATGGTCGAATTTCCGCCGCACAAGTTCAACGGCCCGCAAAACTGCCCGGACCCGTCGCCTCATCTGACAAATCCGAATTTCCGCGGTGGCCTGATCGACTATTCGCGGGTCATTGCGCAAAGCATGCTGCGCCCCGAACCGCCGTTCACGCTCTACCGGGGCATCATCCCCAGCTGGGATAACACTGCCCGACGCCAAGACACGGGCACAATCATCGTGAATGCGACCCCTGCATTCTTCGGTTCATGGCTGAAATTCCTGCGCGCCTACACCCGTGAGACGCGTCCCGGGGCATCCGATCCCTTCATTTTCGTCAATGCCTGGAACGAATGGGGCGAGGGCTGCCACCTTGAACCCGACGTGCAATGGGGCCTGAACTATCTGGACGAAGTCGCACGCACTTCGTACGTATCTCCTGAAGATAAGGTGACAGTGGAACAGGCCCGCGAAGCAGCATTCCGCCGTATCCAGCGGATCGCCTCCGACGACGGCATCGGGATCAAGACGGATCTCAGCAAGCATGTACCGATGAAGCCCCGTGTGCAGCGTCTGGCTCATGCGCTGCAGAAGTATCCGCTGCTGCACAAGATCGCACGCAAGCTGTATCGCGCCACCCACGCACTTTTGCATTGATATGCCGAAGACCGTCGCAGTTGTCGCCCATTTTGATCCAGACGACGTTTTGGATCCCACGTTGCATGGCATCCTGGAAGACTTGGAAGCGCTGTGCGATAGCGTCGTTCTGGTCACGACAAGTCGCCTGGCGCCGGACGACGTGCCCAAGAGCAAGAAGATTCAGACCATCTGCCGACCCAACATCGGCTACGACTTCTACAGCTACCGGGTAGGCATCAGCGCGGTGCTGCAGCAAGGCGGCTGCGACCGCATGCTGCTGCTCAATTCGAGTTATCTGGTGACCGACAATCGTCGATACCGGGACACGATGGCGACCATGCTGCAACGACTCGACGACGTGGACATCGTTGGAGTGACGCAGTCCCGCCAATGGCAGTGGCATCTGCAATCCTATCTGATCGCATTGCGGGGCGAATCCGTTTCGAGCAGTTGGTTCCAGTCGTGGCTCTCGACCATCTCTCCGCGCAATACCAAAATAGAAACCATCCTTTCCGGCGAACTCGGGCTGTCCGCGGCCATCATGGCCAGCGGCGCGTCCGTGAACGTCGTTTTCCAGCCGGCACGCTGGGACAACTGGCGCGCCATGGCGCTCTGGGGACGTAAGAGCCTGACCATCAAGAGCCTGGCAAAACTGGCCCAGCCCTCGTTCTGGCGTTCGCTAACGCAATTCAATCCCACTCACTTTCAGGCGCAGGCGCTTGCGCGGGAAACGGGACTGGTCAAGACCGAGCTCGTTCGGAACAACCCCCACAAGCTCAGCTTGGCCTGGTTGCGGCGGCTATGCCCGCCAACCGAATACGAAGCGATAAACCGTTTCGTCACGCGCTCGCAGGCCCACTACCAATCCAAGTCAGGCCCGCTCACCGCCTTGACGACGAAAGCCAGCCCGTTGCCCTGGCAGCGCGTCATCCACACCGCGCCACTGGGCAGACCCGGCGTCCGAGTGGCGGTAGTCGTTCATATCTTCTATCCGGAACTGGCCGGCGAGATTTACGACTACATCAAAAACATCGTCGAACCGTTCGACCTCATCATCACCACGCCTCACGAAGGGGCGGTATCACAGTTGATCGATATCTTCGCGCCGCTGGCAAGCAGCGTGGCGGTCGCGCTGTCGGAGAACCGCGGCCGGGATGTCGGACCGTTTCTTGCAGTTCACCGTAGCGGAATGCTGGAGCGCTATGACGCGGTGCTCAAGCTGCATTCCAAGAAAAGCACATATAGCGACAGTGGGCAGCAATGGCAGCAGAGCCTGTTCCGCCAGCTTTGCGGCAACTCTCAGACTGTACGCCGGAGCCTCGCATTGCTGCGCGACGGCACGACTGGCATGGTGGGACCACACGATTACTATCTGACGCACCCGCACTACTGGGGCGCCAACCGGGCCACTGTGTGCGCGCTGATGCAAAGCCTTACGACCACTACCTTGAAAGAAGAGGACGTGCCGCTCGGCTTTTTCGCCGGCACCATGTTCTGGTTTGCACCGAAGGCCATCGCGGCGCTACATGACATTCCGGATTCCCTGCTGACCTTTGCGCCCGAGAACGGCAAGCAAGACGGCACGCTGGCGCATGCGCTGGAACGGCTGTTTGGCATATTGCCGCAACTTAGCGGATATACCATCACCAGCCTGGCGCTAGCCGGGCGGAGCTTGAACGACGTCGCGACCCTTGACCATACCGTTCCCGTGCTGAAAAAGCCCTCTGAGCTGGTTCAATAGGCGCACGAGACCTCTTTGATGCTGGCGTACCCGCTCCGACGTACCGCGGTGCCAGCATGCCACCAATTGACTATTTATTGATAGACCCATCCGTTTATGTCCAACCAAACCGCTGCTGGCGCCGTGCAAGACATCCTGTCAGCGCTAAAACGTTTTTCCCTGATAGGCACACTGGGCTGGCAGGATGTGCGGCAACGCTACCGCCGTTCTTCCATTGGAGCCTTCTGGCTGACCATCAGCATGGGGGTGATGATCGGCACGATCGGCATCGTATTCGGCCAGATCTTCAAATCGCCGATGAACGAGTTCTTGCCGTTCCTGTCTGTCGGCTTGATCCTGTGGGGTTTCATCTCGACAGTCATCACTGAAGGGTGCAGCGGCTTCATCGCTGGAGAGGCCGTGATCAAGCAGCTGCCCATCCCGCTGAGCGTGCACATTTTCCGCGTCCTCTGGCGCAACCTGATCATCCTGGCGCATAACGTCGTGATCTTTCCGCTGGTCCTCATCGCGGTCCAGAAGGCACCTACTTGGGATGTCCTCGTCGCAATCCCGGGCTTGTTGCTCCTGATGCTGAATCTGACCTGGATCGCCATTTTTTTGGGTGTCATCTGTACGCGCTATCGTGACATTCCCCAAATTATCTCCAGCTTTCTGCAGGTCGTCTTCTATGTCACGCCGATCATGTGGCTGCCGAGCCTTCTGCCGTCCCGCGCCGGCACATATATGCTGGATCTGAATCCGTTCTATCACTTCCTTCAGATCGTTCGTGCTCCCCTCCTCGGCCAAGAACCTTCACTGGAGAACTGGCTAGTGTCGATTGGCATCGCCATCGTAGGCTGGACTTTGACCTTGGTGCTCTTCGGCCGTTATCGCCGCCGTATCGCCTACTGGCTTTAAGACACAACGACTCTTCAAGAAAGACAGATTATGGCCTCCATTGTTTTCGACAAAGTCTGCGTCGACTTTCCCATTTATAACGCCAGTGCACGTTCACTTAAAAAGCGACTATTCCAGGTTGCGACCGGTGGTCAGATCAGCGCCAACTCCAGTGGCCGGGTGATCATCCGCGCACTCGAGGACTTGACCTTGACAATCAAGGATGGGGATCGCGTCGGCTTGCTTGGCCACAATGGTGCAGGCAAAAGTACGCTATTGCGCCTGCTGAGCGGTGTTTACGAACCTTCAAGCGGCCGGGCCGAAATCAAGGGTGAAATTGGATCTCTGATCGATGTCAGTTTCGGCATTGATCCGGAGGCAAGCGGCCGCGAGAACATATACCTGCGCGGCGCCCTCCTGGGCCTGACTCGGGCAGAGATAAAGGCCAAGCTCGATGAAATCATCGATTTCTCGGAGCTGGGCGATTTCATCGATATGCCAGTCCGCACATATTCATCAGGGATGCACTTGCGCCTGGCATTCTCGGTATCCACCATCATCAGACCCGAAATCCTGTTGATGGACGAATGGCTATCCGTCGGCGACGAGGGGTTTCGTGTTCGTGCGGAAGCCCGCATGAATGAACTGGTGGAGTCCACGCACATCCTCGTCATCGCGAGCCATTCGCGCGAACTGGTCAGGGACACGTGCAACCGCGCCATCTGGCTCGAGCATGGAAAGATAAAAATGGACGGAACGCCCGAAGAGGTGACTCAGGCTTATTTTGGCCATTGAGCTGATATCGCACGCCTGAACCACACGGGATGAAGCTCGGATTTGCAGGGCGTAAGTTCGGCGATCCGTCTTTAAGGTGCGTTCGCTCGAATATTGGTATCCACGCAAGGCGAAACAGATAATGACTCAAGACTCGTTGCGAAGTTTGTACGACAACCACGTCGGGAAAGTCTCTGACAAATGGGAAATCTATCTCGAGGAATACGGGCTCATCCTTGAGAAGTACCGTGACCGCCCTGTCCGATTTCTTGAAATCGGAATTCAAAACGGCGGTTCCCTGGAAATCTGGTCCAGGTTTTTTCCCAACGCCGCGAAGTTCGTGGGCTGTGATATCAACCCGGACTGTGCCAAATTACGCTACGCGGATCCACGCATCAACGTGGTCGTAGGCGATGCCAATACGCCGGGCGCATATACCGAGATCACGCGGGCATCACCGGATTTCGACATCATCATTGATGACGGCTCTCATCTGTCCGGAGACATCATCAAGACTTTCTGCCTCTATTTCCCCTTGGTAGTAGAGGGCGGGACGTTTATTGCAGAGGATCTGCACTGCAGCTACTGGGCATCGTACGAAGGGGGCCTGTTTCATCCTTATTCATCGATAGCCTTCTTCAAGCTGCTTGCCGACATCATCAATGTCGAACACTGGGGAGTGGATGCGCCAGATCCGCTGCGCCTGCTCTCAGGCATCCTCTCCCACAATCGATGCGAGATAGCGCTGGAGTCGCTCGCGCAGATCCG
Source organism: Achromobacter sp. (assembly GCF_057314935.1). Lineage (NCBI taxonomy): Bacteria > Pseudomonadati > Pseudomonadota > Betaproteobacteria > Burkholderiales > Alcaligenaceae > Achromobacter > Achromobacter sp. The sequence continues at coordinate 844 of NZ_DBHKZA010000014.1, read as the reverse complement.
GTCGGTGGAATTTATCAATTCCATGTGCATCATTCGCAAGCATCCTGCCTCCAGCAACACACTGGGGCGTCGCATCATTGCCGGCCAGGAGGAACTCGTCGTCGCTGGCCACTTGCCCCTGAGCGGCGCGCCCTTCACAAGGCAGGACGCGCCCGCACAAACGGACAACCCCTGGTCCACCCGCCTGACCCCACCGGCGGAGACGATACTGGAAACGGAGCAATTGCTGAGCGCGACACAAGCCGCACTCGCCGAGCGCGATGAGGCCGCCCGGATCAGCGCCAACGAGATCGAGCGCCTGGGGCAATCCATCCGCGAACTTCAAGGTGCGTGGCAACAGGCAGAGCAACGGGCAGAAGATGCCGAACGCTCCAATAAGTCGCTGCAGCTATCGACTAGCTGGCGCATGACCGCGCCCCTGCGTTGGATTGCCGATACCTTGCGCCGTTTGACCCGATAGCCACTGTTTGGGCGGGTGTACCGCCAACGCCCTAGCCCAAAGGTCCGCCGGCCCGGTGACATGCCACCAGGCCGGCCTTTCAACTAGTCATCTATCGCCATGATGAGCGGGCATGTGTAGACCTCACCGCCTGAAACCGACTTTATGTAGAGCTTTTTCGGACCAGGCAGGTCTGAAATGTCCATGCCCAAATCAAAGCCGGACGTCATCAGGCCGGGACGCTTGAAATAGGCAGCGACATCGGGACGTTTCTCCGTTCCAGCTTTGAAAAAGCGTTCTCTGCCATCGGCACCCTGCACAATGATCCAGGCCTGGATAGGTTGAACATCCTCACCGCCGATGGGCGCAGTCCATCCGCGCAGCCTCATCAGGCCATCGACGGTA
>NZ_DBHKZA010000013.1:38314-95366 GCF_057314935.1 Achromobacter sp. | reverse complement strand
CCCCAGTCGTGGAGCTGGATGGTGTCCCCGGCGTCCGGAATCCGGCCGACGGCCCGCAGCAAGCACCCCGCCAGGGTGGCGTCGGGGTAATCGCCGGCAAGCGCCGGCGCGTTCAACAGGCGCGCCGCCTCGCCCACGGACAGGCGCCCTTCCAGCAACCACGTGCCATCGGACAATTGCAAGGCTTCAGGCTGGTCGTCGCTGTGCTCGGGCAACTCGCCCGCCACCGCGGTCAGTACGTCCATCGGCGTCACCAGCCCTTCGCAGACACCGTGCTCGTCCACGACGATCAGCATATGGTCCCGCGAGGCGCGCAGTTCCTCCAGCACCTTCAACACCGGGGTCGTCTCCATGACATAGCGGGGTTCACGCGCCAGCTCCACCAGGTCGATCGGCCCCGGATTCTGCAGCAGCGGCATAACGTCCTTGAAGTGCAGCACGCCCAGCACGTTCGAGGCCTCGCCTGCGCACAGCGGCAGGCGCGAGTGGCCCGTGGCGAACTTGCGCACGACGATGTCGGGCGAGTCGGACACATCCAGCCACGTCATGTCGCCGCGCGGCACCATGATGGAGCGGACGTCGTGCGCTCCCACCGACAGCACGCGTTCGATCATCGAGCTTTCCTCCGGCGCGAAGGCGGGTTCGTCACCCGCACTGTCCACCAGCGCCACGACCTCGTCGGCCTGATGGCCAGGTTGGCCGGCACGGCCCGCGCGCAACAGCCGCAAGACCGCCTGGGCCGTGCGCTGACGGCGTCCCAGCGCGTGCGTGCCGCGGGCGCGGTTGCGGCGCGCCAGCTGGTTGCACAATTCGATCAGGATCGAGAAACCGATGGCGGCGTACAGGTAGCCCTTGGGCACATGGAAGCCCAGGCCTTCGGCCACCAGGCTGAAGCCGATCATCAGCAACAGGCCCAGGCACAGGATCACCACCGTCGGGTGACGGCCGACGAACGCCATCAGCGGGCGGCTGGCCAGCATCATGACCGCCATCGCCAGCACCACGGCGATCATCATGATGCTCAAGTCCTGCACCATGCCCACCGCGGTAATGACGGAGTCCAGCGAGAACACGGCGTCCAGGACGACGATCTGCAGGATCACCTGCCAGAACACAGCGTGTTGCGGCTTCTGGCCGGCGTCGTGCGCCCCGCTGCCTTCCACGCGCTCATGCAGCTCCATCGTGCCCTTGAACAGCAGGAACAGGCCGCCCAGGATCAGGATCAGGTCGCGGCCGGATATCTCGGCCCCCCACACGGTAAACAGCGGGGCCGTCAACGTGACCACCCACGCAATGCTCGCCAACAGCCCCAGACGCATCACCAGCGCCAGCGTCAGGCCGATCAGGCGCGCGCGGTTGCGCTGCGCGGGCGGCAGCTTGTCGGCAAGAATCGCAATGAACACCAGGTTGTCGATACCCAGCACAATTTCAAGAATGACCAGCGTCGCCAGGCCAAGCCAGGCGGTAGGGTCGTTCATCCAGTCGAAAATCATCGTCGGTCCACGGAAAACGGGCGAGCGCGCGCGAAGGCGCCGCCTTGCTGAAAAGGAAAAGCGTGGTCAAGCGAGGGATTGCGAGTGGGCGCAGGCGGGGCGCGGCAACCCAATCGAGGCGTCGCGGCGATGGCGCGGACCAGATCGGCGCGGCCGGGCATGCCGGGGGCCGAGGGTGAAACAGGAAGGGATGGCGGGCGCCGCAGCGCCCTGCTAGGAGGGGGGTCTTCGGTCATAGTTGGCGGAATTCGCGCACTGCCCAAGGCAGTGATAGCGCGTGAAAACCGCCGTGCTCTCGTTCTTACAGGAATCTGAATATTACCTGAATCCTGTCAGGACGCCAGCCCGGCGACGCCTCACCGCTAGCGAGGATCCGCCCCGCCGCCGGAACCGGACGACGCGCCCGAGCCCGGCATGCCTGCATTGTCGGGCGCCCCGGTTTTACCGCCAGGCGTCTTCTGCCCATCGCGCGTATCCGCCCCGGGATCCTTCTGCCGGGGGCTGGACCCTGCCTTGGTATCCCTGTCCGTTTCTTCAGTCGATGGCATTTTTTTCCCATCCGTGGTCCGGGCGCCGGGGACGGGCTTGCCGATGGCATTCGCGGGCGCCGTTTTCTCGTCGGCCGTGGGCATGGGCTGCTGCGGCGCAGCGGCCTGGGCGACCAGCGTGGTGTTGGCGGATTGCGCCCCGGCGGCGTGCCAGGGAAGCAAGGCCAGGGCGTACAGCAGTAGCAGTTTGTGGCTTTTCATGGTTGTCTCCAAATGGAAAACAGTGACAAACTAAGCGCCGACAGATAACGAGCTGGTGCGGGATCTCTTTCACCCAGGGGCAAGTTGCGTGCCTGCCCCGAAGCTGGAGTGATGCATGGACGATCAACCCTCGGACGATCTTTCCCCCGGTCTTCAACACCCGGATGATCCGCCTGCCCCAGGACGGCGCGGCTTGCTCAAGGCGCTGGCGGTCGGCGTTCCCGGAGCCGCCTGGGCGGTAACCGCCCGCAGCGCGCCCGCAGACGCCGCAGGGGCGGCGGGCCAAGGCCAGAGTCCCCACGCAGCGGCCCCTTCCCCCAATCGCACCCTCACCTTTTTCAACGCCCAGGAAGCCGCAGCGATGGACGCCATCGCCGCGCGCCTGATTCCGGCCGACGAGCTGGGGCCGGGCGCCAAGGAAGCGGGCGTCACCCGGTTCCTGGATGGCCAGTTGGCCGGCGCATGGGGCGCGGGCAGCCAGTTCTACCGCCAAGGCCCGTTCGAAAAAGGCACGCCCGAACAGGGCTACCAGTTGTCGTTCACCCCGGCCGAGATGATCCGGCGCGGCCTCGCTGCGCTGGACGCCGCGACCCGCAAGCAGGACGGCAAGCCTTTCGCCGAATTGGATGAAGCCAGGCAGGACGCCTGGCTTCATGACTTGCAGGCCGGCAAGCCGGATTTTTCGCCCTTGCCGTCAGACGTGTTCTTCCAGGCCCTGCTGGACGCCACCATCGAAGGATTCTTCTCCGATCCGCTGTACGGCGGCAACGTCGACATGGTGGGCTGGAAGCTGGTGGGGTTTCCGGGCGCGTTCGCCTCGTTCTCCAACGATATCGAACGGCACGGCGTCATCTGGGCCGGCAAACCGGTATCGATCGCCAACGCCACGGGACATGCGATGAAACCGGGAGACAAGCATGGCTAAGACCTTACCCGCGGTAGACGTGGCGATCATTGGCGGCGGGTGGACGGGATCCATCATCGGCAAGGAGCTGGCCGCCGCCAAGCAGCGCGTGGTCGTACTGGAGCGGGGCCAGGCGCGCTGGCCCTCGCCCGACTTCCAAGGGCCGAATGTCCACGACGAACTGAAATACACCCGCCGGCACGAACTGCACCAGGATGCCGCGACCGAGACCTATACGTTCCGCAACAACACCGACCAGAAGGCGCTGCCGATGCGCCGCTGGCAATTCGCCTATCCGGGCACGCATCTGGGCGGCGCGGGCAACCACTGGTCGGGCGCGTACTACCGCTTCGACCCCACGGACTTCCGCATCCGCAGCCACTACACCGAACGCTATGGCGCGGGCATCTTCGACCGCGAATTGACCTGTCAGGACTGGCCGTTGACGTACGACGAACTGGAGCCCTACTTCGACCGTTACGACTACCTGATCGGCGCGTCCGGGCAAGCGGGCAACATCAAGGGGCAAAAGCAGGAAGGCGGCAACCCGTTCGAACCGTGGCGGTCGCGGCCGTATCCGAATCCGCCCATGAAGGTGCCTTATGCGCCCGCATTGTTCGGCGAGGCCGCCAGGAAGCTGGGCTACCACCCCTATGTGCAGCCGTCGGCGCTCTGTACCCGGCCCTACGTGAATTCCGAAGGCCTGCACATGAGCGCCTGCGTGTATTGCGGATTCTGTTCCAACTTCGGCTGCGAACACTTCGCCAAGGCCTCGCCGCAGGTCTGTATCCTGCCGGTGGCGATGAAGATGGAGAACTTCGAAATCCGCACCGGCGCGCACGTGCTGCGCGTGGAGCTGACGCCGGACAAGAAGCGCGCGCGCGGCGTGACCTATGTGGACGCCGCCGGCGAAGAGGTCTTCCAGCCCGCCGAGATCGTGGTGCTGTGCGCGTTCAGCATCAACAATGTGCGGCTGCTGCTGCTGTCCGGCATCGGCAAGCCCTACGATCCGGTCACCGATACCGGCGTCGTGGGGCGCAATTACACGCACCAGACCACCTCGGGCGTGAACTTGTTCTTCGACGAATCGGTCAACATCAACCCCTTCATGGGCGCGGGCGCCGTCGCGGTGACGATGGACGATTTCAGCGCCGACAACTTCGACCACGGGCCGCTCGGATTCGTGGGCGGCGGCTACCTGCAGATCCAGGTCGTCAGCGGCGCACCGATCGGATATCACCCAACGCCCAAGGGCACGCCGACCTGGGGCGCCGAGTGGAAAAAGGCGGTCAAGCGCTACTACAACCATTCCGCCTCCATCACCATCACGGGCTCCGCCCAGCCCTGGCGCGGCGGCTATTTGAGCCTGGATCCCACCTACAAGGACGCCTGGGGCCTGCCACTGCTGCGCGTGACCTACGATTTTCCCGACAACGACATCCGGATGTCGGCCTTCCTGACCGACAAGGGCGATGAGATCGCACGCGCGATGAAAGGGATCGCGCGCACCGAACCTGGGCCGCGCAAGCGGCCCTTCTCGTCCACCGCCTACCAATCCACCCATTTGACGGGCGGCGCGGCCATGGGCGACAACCCGGAAACCAGCGTGGTCAACCGCTATGGGCAGAGCTGGGACGTGCCCAATGTGTTCGTGACGGGCGCGTCGCTGTTTCCGCAGAACTCGGGCTACAACCCGACAGGCACCGTAGGCGCCACCGCCTATTGGATCGTCGAAAAAATCAAGGCGGACTATCTGCGTTCGCCAGGGCGGCTGGTGTGATCATGATCGAACATCGCAAAGGCATCACCATCGCGGTCCTGCTGATCATGGCGCCGCCGCTCGTCACGCTGATCGCCACCGCGCACCAGATGATCGGCACGGGCGGCGACGGGCTGATCCGCGCAAGCGCCGTCACCGCGCCGCCCGCCCCGCCGCCGGCCGCCAAACCGGCGGCCCCGGCGCCCGCGCCCGCCGCCTCGCCCGCGGCGCCTGCCGCTCCTGCAGCCGCCGCCCCGGCGCCTTCTCCAGTCGCGGCCACCGCGGCCGCTGCTCCCGTGCCCGGCCGAAGCGCATTGGACTTCAGCGCCGCGCGTCCCGACTGGGAAGGATTCCTGCGTGGCGCCGACCCCGAAGCCGGCAAGCAACTGGCGGCCAACGGCAAGCCCGGGGCCGGCGTCCAGGCCTGTATCGCCTGCCACGGGCCTGCCGGCATTACCCCCACGGGCGGCATCTTCCCCAACCTGGCCGGCCTCACCCAGGAGTACCTGGCCAAGCAATTGGCGGACTTCCGCAGCAGGACTCGGGAGCAGCCGCTGATGAATACGATCGCGCGCGCACTGACCGAGCAGGAAATCGGCCAGGTGGCGGCCTATTACGGCACCTTGGCGGGCCCGCCGCTGCACGTGGGCGAATTCGGCGGCGAAGCGGCGCGCAAGCTGGACCTGCAAGGCGACGGCGCGCGCGCGCTGCCCGCCTGCGCGAACTGCCACGGCTTGCGCGGCATGGGCGAAGGCCCCTTGTTGCCCAGGCTGGCGGGGCAATCCAAGGAATACTTCACCGACCAGATGAACGCCTTTCGCAACGGCTCACGCCAAAACGACGACGTGGGCGTGATGCGCGCCTTCTCGCAACGGCTGACAGACAGCGATATCGAGGCGCTGGCCTTGTATTACGCCGGCCCCCCGCCAACACCGAAGTAAGCCCACCCGCCCTGCGCGATCCGCGGGGCGGACATTTTTTACTGGTGTTTACCCTAGGCCGGGGCTATACTCGCGGCACTTTCAACCACCTAGAGATCACTGTGGACAACGACGGATGTAGTCGAAAACCGACTGCTCGCGCCGCTTGACGCAGGATCCGCGGAATCTCCGTTCCGCGTGAGTCCTGCGATCAGCCAGGACTTGGGCTTTCAGCCCCTCTCCCCCAAAAGCTTACCGACGCGATACGCGGGCCTTGTTGCGCGCGTGCCTTGCCGGTCAGGCGGCGCATGCCTGTGGACCTTCCACCGTACTCCCCTGTCAAGGAGACGAACATGCGCATCAAGAAATTCTTCCCTTTCCTGGATCGGGCCCATGACGCCCGCGCCGAAGGCCCGGTGTCGTTGGGCGCGCTGCCTGCGCACGCGCCCGTCACGCCGGTCTTTCAATTCACCATCGTCAGCCTGAGCGCCACGCTGAATGCGCTGCGAAAGCAGCTGTACTACGAGCTCCAGGCCTTGGACCTGCGCGTGGTCGCCGTGCGCATTTCGCGCGCCGAATCCGACCAGCTGGCCTCGACGGTCGTCACGCTGCATTGCCCGCCTCACCTGCGCAGCCTGCTCAGCGCCGTGGCGCTGCGGCTGGGCCAAAGCCCGGATGTGCGGCGCGTGCACTGGGAAAACGAAACCGGCGCGTCCATCGCCGTGCTGCCGGCCTGAAACCCGGTTTTCCTGGCAAGGAGATTGTCATGAAAGACCCGTACAAAGTCCTCCTGCTGGCCCGCGTGCTGGCCCTGGTGCTGATCTGGCTGGTCGGCGCGGGCCTCGTGCTGGCCTCGATCTGGCGTCTGCCCTGAGCACGCCAGGGGGGCCGCCCGGCCCCGTCGAACACCCATAAGCTGAAAAAGGGGCAAGACCATGAAGAACTTCGAGAACATCCAATTCCTGACCCTGGCCAATACCCTGGTCAGCCTGTTGACCGCCTTCGTGCTGGGCTCGATCGTCGGGTTCGAACGCCAGTTCCGGCAACGCACGGCCGGCCTGCGCACGAACGTGCTGGTGGCCGTCGGCGCCGCCATCTTCGTCGACATGGCGTTCCGCGTCGGCGGCGCGGACGGCGGCGCGCGCGTCATCTCCTATGTCGTGTCGGGCGTGGGGTTCCTGGGCGCCGGCGCGATCATGCGTGAAGGCGGCAGCATCCGCGGGCTGAACACCGCGGCCACCTTGTGGGGCTCGGCCGCCATCGGTGCCTGCGCGGGCGCGTCGCTGATGCTGGAGGCGGTGGCGGCAACGGCCTTCGTGCTGGCGGCCAACACCTTGCTACGCCCTGTGGTCAGCTATGTGAACCGTCAACCGCTGGACTCGCAGACGTCCGAAGTCACGAACGTGATTCATGTCATCGCGAACGTGGAGCATCGCCAGGCCGCCATGACCGTGCTGGAAGACGTGCTGGAGGCCGAACAACTGCCGCTGTCGGAACTGAAGATCGACCAGTTCGGCGAGAACGAGGTCGAGATCGAGGCCGCGCTCAGCGAGGCGTCCGTCGACGAGTTGGACCTGGACCGGGTGACGGCGAGCATCGCCGCATCGCCCGCCGTGCGCACGGCGTTCTGGGCTGCCCGAACCGTTTGAAGCCGGGGACGGGCGCGGCGAAACGCTCTAGAATGGGCGCCGACCATGCGTACTCCCCTGCCTACTCTCAACCGCGGCAACGCCGGCCTTTGGCTGGTGCTGATGCTGTTCGTGTTCAAGGCGATGGTGCCGCAGGGTTTCATGCCGGCCACGCACCAAAGCGGCACGCTGATCCAGCTATGCTCGGCCGCCGGCCCCATCTGGGTGGCTGGGCCATCCAAACAGGACAACGCGCCGGACGAGCGGCACGCGGCGCAAGCCGCCACCTGCCCCATGGGCATGGCGCTTGCCGCGGTTGCCCTGCCGCCCTCGCCCGTCGTGCTGCCGGCGGCGTTGGCCGTCATGGCCCATCCGCTGGCCGCGCGCGCCCCGCCCGGCCCCGTCCTTGCCTCTGCCACCGGCGCGCCCCTCGGCGCCCGTGCCCCACCCCCAGCCTCGGTATCCCGCTAAATCCTGCGCCGCCCCTGCGCGGCAATCCTTAGCTTACCGAGAGCACTCATGTCTTTTTCCTCCGCCAGGACGCATCGCGTCCTGAAGCGGCGCGTGGCCATTTGGACCGCGCTCGCCTTCACGCCCGCGCTGCACGCGCAAACCACCCCGGTCGCCACGCTGCCCGTCATTTCCGTATCCGGCGACACGGTCGCACCGACCCTGCTTGAGCATGCCGCCACCGGCACCTTGCTGGGCCTGACCCCATTCGAGACGCCCGCCAGCATCGACATCATCAGCAACGAACAGCTGCGTGCGCGCGGCGCCACCACGGTCACCGACGCCATCACCCAGGCCGCGGGCATCAGCGCCATGCGCCATCCGGGCAACGGTGGCTCGTCCCTGTCTTCCCGCGGATTCACCGATTCCAACTCCGTCGCGCAACTGTATGACGGCGTGCGCCAGTACGGCGGCGTGGGCCAGACCTTCATCTACGATCCCTGGGCCGTGGACCGCATCGAAGTGCTGCGCGGCCCAGCCTCGGTGCTGTACGGGGAAGGCGCCATTGGCGGCGTCGTCAACGTGATCCCCAAGAAGCCCACGCGTGGGCCCATCGAAAACGAGCTGATGACGACGCTGGGCACGCACGACACCCAGCGCTTCGGTTTCGGCAGCGGCGGCGCGCTGGACGACAAGTGGTCGTACCGGCTGGACGTCAGCGGCAACCACACGGATTCCGGGATCAGCCTGGGCGATTCGCGCGATGCCGCCGTCACCGCGGCGCTGCGCCTGGACGTATCGCCGGCACTGAACTTCACGCTGACCCAGGCCTACGCCTGGCAGGAACCGACCCGCTACTTCGGCACCCCGCTCGCCAACGGCACGCTGGATTACGGGCTGGCCAAGCAGAACTACAACGTGGCGGACAGCAAGATCATCTACCGCGACAGCCGCACGGAGCTGAAGGCCGAATGGTCGCCCAACGCCGCCGCCACGGTGCGCAGCCGCCTGTACTACATCGGCAGCGACCGCGACTATCGCGATGCCGAAAACTACGCGTGGACGCCGGCCGGCCAGATCCTGCGCAGCGGCTATACCGAGATCGGACACGATCAGGAACAGACCGGCATGGTCACCGACGCCTCCTTCGACGGCCATCTGTTCGGGCTGTCGAACAACGTGGCGGTGGGGGTCGAGCTGAACCGCGCCTCGCTCAAGCACACCAACAACTCGCCCTATTCCGGCACCTCGCTGGTAGATCCGTACGACGTGGATCACGGACGCTTCATCAATGTCGCCGGCACGACGCCGCGCTATCGCAACACGGCCAGCCAGTACGCGCTGTTCGTCGAAGACCGGCTGATGCTGACGTCGCGCTGGTCGGTGCTGGGAGGCCTGCGCTACGACCATATCGACTTGAAGCGGCGCGACCTGGTTGCTGACGAGACGGCCTTCCGCAGCACCTACACCAATGTCGGATGGCGCTTGGGCACGGTCTACGACGTGCTGCCCACCCTGTCGGTCTACGGCCAATACGCGCAGGCCGCTGACCCCATCGGCAGCCTGCTATTGCTGTCGCCCGCCAATAAGGACTACGAGCTGTCGCAGGGCAAACAGATCGAGATCGGCGTGAAGCAGACGTTCTGGGACAACAAGGGCCAATGGACGCTGGCGGCCTATCACATCACCAAGAACAACCTGGTCACGCGCGATCCCAACGACCCGGCGCTGCGCATCCAAGTGGGCGAGCAATCGTCGCGCGGACTGGAGGCGACGCTTGCGGTCGAACTGTCGCCGGCCTGGCGCGTGGACCTGAACGCCGTGGCGCTGCGCGCGCGCTATGACGATTTCAATGAATCGGTCGGCGGCGTGGCGGTGTCGCGCAACGGCAACGTGCCGACCGACGTGCCGGAACGCGTCGCCAATGCGTGGGTCAGTTGGAAGTTCGCGCCACAATGGACGGCCAGCGCCGGCGTACGCTACGTGGGCAAACGCTATGCGGACGCCGCCAATCGGCTGGAAATGGCGGGCTACACCACAACCAACCTTGCGCTGCAATGGGACCCGCGGCGCGACTTGAGCCTGGCGCTTCGCGCCTTCAACGTGTTCGACCGCCAGTACGCCGAAACCGCCTACTACAACCAGACGCAGTGGCTGGTGGGCGAAGGCCGACGCGTGGAGCTCAGTGCCAACTACCGGTTCTGAGGCTGGGGCGCATCAAGGGCTGAGCAGGTCCGACAAGGCGTTGCCCAGCTCTTTGACCGCGCCGGTCACGCCCTCGGCCGCGCCTTCCGCGCCCACGCCGATGGCGCGGCCGAAGCCTTGCGCCACCTGTGCCGCAAAGCCGCGCCGCACCGAGAATTTGGGGTTATCCAGGCTGCCTTGAAGCTTGAATTGGAAGCGCAAGGCGCCGGTCTTGTCTTTCATGGCGGCCAGCACCGCCTTGCGCGGCAACGAAAACAGCGTGCCGTCGCCACTGAACGTCAAGCCGCGCAACGCCACGGTGCCCGAGGCCTGCAGCTGGCGCTTGGCGATGGTGGTGTTCATATCCAGATCCATCGCCCCGCCCGTCAGCGACCCTGCATCCTTTTCCGACAGATACGGCGCGGCGTGCCGGATGTCCATGTTGCGCACCGCCACTTTCATGTCGGCGTCCGTCCCACCTATTTGCAGCCAGCCCTGCGCGCGCACCGTCGACTCCCCATTGCGATTCTCTTCCAGTGTGCCGCTGAACTCCATGTCGCTGTGCGTGCCATCGCCCGGGACTGACAACGGGCTCAACCGTGCCTGCACGTTCTTGAACGGGATGCGGTGCGGCGGCTTGGAAACCGCGGCATCCTCGAAATCCAGCCGGCCGTCGCGCAGGATCAATTCCGCAACGCGAATGGTGCGATCCGTGCGCGGTTTGCCGTCGCCGTTGCCGCCGGCGCCTGCGTGCAGCGCGGCTTGCAATGCGGGGGCAATCTGCATCTCGCCGTCGGCGCTGCGCACGACCGTAAAATCGAAACCTTCGACAACGACCGTGTTGAAAACCGCCTCATGGCGCAAAAATGCAGACCACTCGGGTTCCAGCACGACGCGTCGGGCGCTTGCGCCCGCCTGCCCCGGAGCGCCGGAGACCTTCACATCGGTCAGCACGACCTGCCGCCACCCGACCTGCACGTCGCCCACCTGGCCACGCGGCCCCAGCATGCTGGAAATCCGCTGCTCGGCCATGCGAGTGGCCGCAAGCGCCAGTACCCCGGCCAAGGCGGCCAGGACAAGCAGCACCGCCAGGGTCGTGCCCAAGGCCGATCTGCGGCGCGGCGCGGAAGCGTTCAAGCTCATTGCGGATCCTGGTACGTGTTGCCGACAGTGAAGGCAATGGTCGGCGATACAGGGCCATTTTTCAATGGACGAAATGGATGATGGCAGCGGATGCCTATTGACGCAAACGGCCCCGCCCGTGCCCGTGAAGGGCGTGGACGGGGCCGTCGGGTATCGCGCTGCCGGCTTCCGGACTCAATGCGCGATCAAGGGATCAGCGTTGTGCCTTGTCTTGCTGGCCGGGCTGCTGGCCCTGATGTCCCTGGCCTTTATCGGCGTTCTGCCCGGATTGGCCAGGCTGCTGGCCCGGGGACTGATTGCGGTCCTTGGGGTTTTCCTGGGACTGCTGCTTTTGGGGCTGCTTTTGCTGGTCGGGCTGATTCTGATTGGACATTACAAGTCTCCTGATAGGCGGAAAGGACTCCGCTGGATCAGGCGTAGCAACTGACGTGCCCAAAAGCGGTTCGGGCGTGCATAGGGGACAGCGATTTGAAGTCCCCATTTCTCGGCCGGTAAGTCCTGGCCCGGTTGGAAGAAATTGCGCAAGCGACCAGGCGCCTGCCTGCGCTACTGCGCGGTGACGCGGACGGGAAAGCCGGCGTCAGTCTCTTTGGCGCCGCCGTCGAAGGCCTCGATCCAGGAAGATGCGTAATTGGCGGGCGCGGCCAGGGGTTCGCCGCCGTCACGCTGCGTGCGCAAACGCACCATCAAGGCGTCCAGCGACATCGGGCGCCCTAGCGCGAAACCCTGCCCATACCGGCAACCGGCCGCCCGCAGGGCGGGAATGTCGGCCACGTTCTCCACCCCTTCGGCCACCACGCGCCAGCCCAGGCGCGTGGCCAGCTCGGCGGCGGTGCGCAGCACTTCGAACGCCACGGCGCTACGCCGCATGCGCGTCACGAAATACTGGTCGATCTTCACTTCGGACAAGGGAATGGCCGACAGCAGCTTCAGCGAGGCATGACCGGTGCCGAAATCATCCAGGCTGACCTCGCACCCCGCATCCTCCAGTTTCATCAGCGACGCGCGCAAGACGTCGAGCTCGCGGATGGGCTGGTCTTCCGTCAGTTCGACGCGTACCAAAGAGGCCGGCAGCTCGGCGGTATAGATGAGGTCCAACAGGAAATCCACGGCGCTTTCGTCGGACAGCGTCGTCGCGGGCGCGTTGATGGCGACCGGCACCGCAATGCCCGCCCGCCGCATCGTCAGCAGTATGTCGATCACGCGCAGGCACACGCGCTCGAACAGCAGCTTGTCCAACCCCATGCGGTTGATGGCGGGAATGAATTCGGCAGGCATGACGAGACCCAGCCGGGGATGCTGCCATCGCGCCAACGCTTCGGCGGATACGATCCTGCCTGTCATCAGGTCCACCTGCGGTTGCAACAGCACCCGCAGGCCATCCTTTCCTGCCACCATGGCCGCGATTTCTTCGTCGCTGACCACCGAGCTTGTGGAAGCCTCATGATTGGGTGTCATGTCTACGCTCCTCGCGTGCCCCTGGGTAAGGCCTGCGCTGTCCGGGCGCAGAAAGAGGCACATTGGGACATGAGTATTCACTATCGGCTTACCGCTATTGCGCCGGACGTAATTTCCGGCGCATGGAACCGCCAAATGTTTTTTTATGCGATTTCGAGCAATTGTTCCAGGCAATTTTGCGCTTAAGACGCGGTAAAGTCACACAAATGAAACCATTTGTATAGACCCATTCGGATTCATGAATCTGACACCCAGTGGACGGCGATGGTGACGCCGACAAAACCGCCTTGTCGACATGGTAGGGTTTGCGTCTCTTGGCCTGCTGGCCCCACTGCAGCTTGATGAATCGCGTGACGAATTTGCTTACCCGCTGGCGTGCTTCCTTGCGCAATGTCTTATGGCTGGATGCGTTGCAAGCCGCTGCCATCAGCGCCGCGCCCGTCATCCTGGCCGTGCTGGTGCACGAGCCCCGGCTGGGCTGGACCGCGATCGCCGCGTTCTGGGCCTGCTTCGGCGATCCGGGCGGCCCCTTGCGGCAGCGCGCTGGCTCCATGCTGGCGCTGGGCCTGATCGGCGGCCTCTTCTGCTTTCTTGCCAGCGCAAGCGCCGGCCATCTGTGGCTGCTGCTGCCCCTGACCTTCCTCTGCTGCACGTTCGGCGGCTTGCTACGCGTGCTGGGACCGGCGGCGGCAATCGTCGGCACCTTGCTGTCCGCCGGCTTCGTCGTGGCTGCCGAATTGCCCGCGCCGACGCTGGCCGACAGCCTGTCGTACACCTTGTTCTTCCTGGCGGGCGCTGTCTGGGCCATCCTGATGACTGCACTGGTATGGCGCCGCCGGCCCTGGAAGGACGCCACGCACGCCGTCGCGCACTGCTACCGCGGGCTGGCGGACTTTGCCGACGCCCTGGCGCGCATGTATTCGGGCCTGACCCCGGCGGCCGGCCCCCAAGCCTGGACGGCCGTCACCAAACCGCAGCGCAGCGCCCAGCGCGCCGCCCTGGAGGCGGCCCGCGGCCGCATCCGCGAAGTGCAGGACACGCGGCCTTCGCGCCGCGCGCGCGCCAATCAGCTGACTTACCTGCTGGACAGCGCCGAGGACAGTTTCATTGCGCTGGTGGCCTGCGCCGACTTGCTGGAATCACACGCGCCGCACTGGCTGGGCCGCAGCGCCGGCGCGCACCTGTCGCATGCGCTGCACCGCTACGCCAGCGTGTGCAACGCCATTGCCAGCACCTCGGACGTGAGCGACCCCAAACAGGCGCAATGCCTGCGCGAGCGTCTGGCGCACTATGGCGCCGGGCTGCATGACCTGCGCGGCGGCGCCATGGCCTATGCGCCCGACCTGGCCACGATGGTGCCCGTGCTGGACCGCCTGCTGCAGACGGCGCAAGCCGTCACGCAGGCCCTGTTCGATCAGGTCGATGCGCCGGCTGCCCCCGCCCAGCAAGGCCGCGCGACGTCTCGCGCGCGGCAGGCATGGCGCACACTGCGCCAGAACCTGGGCGTGGAATCCGATGCCTTCCGCCACGCCTTGCGCGTAGGCGTCGGCGCCACCATCGCCGTGGCCCTGTCCAAGACATTCGCGGTCAACCATGGTTATTGGATGTCGTTGACGCTGGTGTTCATTCTGCAGCCCTATTTCGCAACCACCTGGCAGCGCACCCTTGAACGCGTCACCGGCAGTGTCGCCGGCGCCATCGGCGCCTCGCTGCTGGGCCTGCTGCTGAGCACGCCGCTGTCGGTGGCGCTGGCGGTGCTGCCCATCGCGCTGGGCACCTTCGCCGCGCGCACCATCCATTACGCGCTGTTCACCTTCTTCCTGACATCGCAGTTCGTGCTGGTCAGCCATATCCAGCAGCCGGAAATCTATGAACCCACGCTGGCGGCGCTGCGCGCTTTCAACAGCGTACTGGGTGGCATCCTGGCGCTGCTGGTGGGCGTTCTGGTGTGGCCGGAAAAGGAGCCGCGGCAATTGGCCGGCGCCCTGACGCGTGCGCTGGACCGGCATGCCGCGTATTCGCTGGCGCTGATCCGGCAAAAAAGCGGCGCGGCCCCGCTTCCGGATGAGAGCAGCATCGTCGCCTTGCGCCGGCAAGCCTGCCTGTCGGCCGACAACGCCGAGGCGTCATTGCAGCGCCTGCAACAGAATCCCGTGCACCGCGACCGCAACGTCGACACCGCCGTGAACCTGCTCAACGCCATGCGGCGTATCACCGCGGCAGGGACGGTGCTTGAGATCCAGCCCGCCTTGCCCGCCGACGCGCCTGCCGCGGCGGCGCTGCGCGACTACGGGTTGATGCTGGCCCACGCGCTGCATCCGCAGGACCACGGACCGGACCTGCCGTTGCGCCAGTGGGCCGTGCCGGCCGCCATCGCCGCGGCGGACCCGGCCTTGGGCGAACCGCTGGACCGCATCGCGCAGCAGGCGCGACAGGTGCGCCAACTGCGCGACCGCATCGAGAAGGACCCACCCCGATAGTCGGCCCTGAAGCGCCGCCGCCTTGCGTTCAATCCGGGTATCTGGGCGCCGCTTGACGCGCATCAAGGGCTGGCCCCTCGAAAAGCGTAACCATGTCGCTATGGGACGCTTACTGAGGAGACCCGCATGTATCGCCGCATTGCCGTACACCTGGACCACGGATTCGACTGCGAACGCCGCACTCAGCTGGCGTTGTCGCTAGCCAAACGCCACAAGGCCGAACTGGTCGGCATCTACGCCAGCGCGGCGCCGCCCCAGTATTACTACGGCGAGTCCGTATTGATGTCCCGGACCCTGAACGTCATGAAGGAACTGCAGGCGCAGAACCGCGCCGCGGTGCAGAACGCGTTCCTGGATGCCGCAGCCGCTGCCGACGTGCCGGCAGTCGTGCGCGCAGGAGATACCGCGCCCAGCGTCTGCGTGGCGTTGCACGCCCGCACCAGCGATCTCGTCATCGTCAGCCAGTTCAACCCCGAAGATGTCGAAGCCGCGCACGAAGCCGAATTCGTCGAGCAGATGCTGCTGACCGCCGGGCGCCCGGTGCTGGTGTTGCCCTCCAGCGGCGATTTTCCCGCCGTGGGCGACCGTGTGCTCTTCTGCTGGGACGGCAGCCGCGAAGCCGCGCGCGCCTTGGGCGATGCCACGCCCGCGCTGCGCCTGTCATCGCACCTCATCGCGCTGACCATGGACGAAGGCGGATCCTCGCAGAAAGAGGAAACCGTGCCGTTCGACGACCTGGCTACGTATTGCGTCGCCCACGGGATGCCCGCGCCGGACCACGTCCGCCGCGACATCAAGGGCGTCGGCGTGGGCAGCACCATCCTGAACGCCGCCGCCGACCATAGCGCGGACATGATCGTGATGGGCGCCTATGGCCACAGCAAGCTGCGCCAATGGGCGATGGGCGGCGCCACCGCGTCCATCCTGAAGAGCATGACCGTGCCGATCATGTTCTCGCACTAAGCACGCGGCTACGCCGCTTCGGCTTGCGGCGGCGCAAACAAAAAGGCCGGCCGGCGCCGCGGGGCGCCCGGCCGGCCGTCAGGCGTTATGCGCTATATCCGGCCCATCAGCAACATCACGATCAGCACGATCACGACGATGCCAAGCAAGCCGCTGGGGTAATAGCCCCAGCCCTTGCTGTGCGGCCACGCCGGCACGGCACCGATAAGCAGCAGGATCAGAATGATCAGAAGAATGGTCGACATGATGACTCCTCGTCGTTATTGATTCGAATTATTCAGCGGCATGCGGGGCATCAGCGCTTGGGGGGATCGATTTCCCTGATCGGCGGCGACAGCGGCGGCAGGTCCACTTCCGGCTCATCCGTGTCGGGTTCCACCGGCAGGTCCCCCGGCGGCGATCCGGGCGGAATCGGATCGGGCTTGGGGGGCACGTGTAGCTGTAGGCTGGGTTGCATGGCACTCTCCTGTAGGGATCCTTGCCGGGACGGGGCGTTAGCGCTGGCCCGCAACGATCGGTTCGCTGATGTTGTTGCTGCCGATTGCCTCAGCAAGCGCCGTGCCTGACCTTCGTGCGTGCCGGGTGCCGCCGTCGATGGGCACGCTGCTTGCTGCAGGCGCCGCCAACGCCGTTGGAGGTCAGCATGGACGCCCGAACATCACCCGCCGAGCCCGCAGCGCTGGTCTACGTTGAGGACACGCAACCGGGTTATCGCCGGGTGCGCGTGAACGGCAGCACTTTCCATTACGTGGATGCGCAGGGCAAACGCATCAAAGACGACGCAGAGATCGCTCGCATCCACGCGCTGGTGATTCCCCCCGCCTATGAAGACGTGTGGATCTGTCCCCTGCCCCACGGTCACCTCCAGGCCACCGGCCGCGACGCGCGCGGCCGCAAGCAGTACCGCTATCACCCCGGCTGGGCGGCGTTGCGCGACGCGGACAAGTATCAGAACCTGCTGGCGTTCGGCCAGGCCCTGCCACGCATCCGGCGCCAGGTGGACCGGCATATGCGCGCAGCGGGACTGGCGCAGGACAAGGTCATCGCCACGTTGGTGAAGTTGCTGGAAACCACGTTGATCCGAATCGGGGCACGGGAGTACGCCCGCTCCAACAAGTCATACGGCCTGACGACGCTCACACGCCGGCATACGACGATCGCGGGCAGCAGCTTCCGGTTCCGCTTCCAGGGCAAGAGCGGCGTGCCCCACGACGTCACGGTGAAGGATCGCCGCGTGGCCCGCATCATCCGCCGCTGCATGGAAATCCCGGGCCAGCAACTATTCCAGTATCTGGACGAAGATGGGGACAAACACCCTGTGGATTCCGGGGCCGTCAATGCTTATCTACGTGCCGCCGGCGCAGGCGATTTCACGGCCAAGCATTACCGCACCTGGGCGGGTTCGGTGCTGGCGTATGCCGCGTTGCAGGCGCGCCCCTTTGAAAACGAAGCCCAAGCCAAGCAGACCGTGGTGGAGGTCATCAAGCACGTGTCTCAGCGCCTGGCGAACACGCCCGCCGTATGCCGCGCCTGCTATGTGCATCCTGCCCTGCTGGAAGCCTATCTGGCGGGCGCCTTGCCGCCGAAGGCGCGCGCACCGGTCACGCCACGCGGGCTGGACGCGGACGAACGGCGCCTGCTGGCGTTCCTGCGCGGGCTGCCCGGGGCCTCGGACGCCTCGGGTCCCGCAGCGCAATCAAAAAAGGGATGAGCGCGCGTTCTTTGCGCGGGGCTGGGGCGCGGCGCCGTCCGCCCAGTTCGATTCGGTTTGATTGTCGACCACCGCGCGCTTGTCGCGCGCCGCCTCATCCGGGGTGGAGGCGTCTGGTTTGACCGGTTGTTTCGGCACATCGACGGGGCCGTGCGGCGGCAGTATCTTAGCGTTGTCCTGCGTATCGGCTTGCGCGGACCGGTCCGCACGGCCAGAGGCGGCGGGCGTCGACGGGGAACGGTTTTTCATCGGTATCTCCTGCCAGGTTTCGATTTTCCATCCTACGGCCAGCGGCCGCGATAAAGCGCGCTCAGTACCTTCAAATTGCAAGCGGATGTGCCCGGGCCGGCCGGGCATGCCTTTGCCGACCGCCACGGGAACTCACAAGGAGATGCAATGCGAGACCCAAACTTCGAGCAATGTGTGCAAGCCTGCTACGAATGCGCGGTGGCCTGCGACCAGTGCGCCGCAACCAGCCTGGAAATCAATGCGACCCGCATGAAGCGCTGCATCAGCCTGGCCACGGACTGCGCCAGCGTGTGCCGCCTGTGCGCCGCCATGCTGGCGCGTAACGGAGAGTTTTCTACTGCGCTATGTACTTTGTGCGCCTTGGTTTGCGATGCCTGCGCGCGGGCTTGCACGCCGCACCAAGACATGGAGCATTGCCAGATCTGCGCCGGCGCTTGCCTGGCCTGCACCCTGGCCTGCCAAGACATGCTCGAGGCCTAGCGCCCCGACACGCCACGCGGCCGCACGGGCCGGTCCGCGCTGGTGGAATTCCCGCCCGATTGCCAGGAGCTTTCTGATGGCCTCTACGAACACCCCTCTGCCTTCCGATTTTCCCGAGAACGGCCCGGACAATCGTGGGTCGCGCAGGCGCGCGCGCCATCCGGAAAGTTGGATCGATGAAATCGAAGCGACGCTGCGCGACGCCGACCCGACCGATCTGGACGCGCTGAAGGCCCGATTGGCGGACCAATTGAACGCCACACGGCGCAGCCTGCGGGACGCCTCGGAAAATGCGGGCGACCTGATGCGTGAAACGATCGACTGCACCGAGGAATACATTCACGCCCGGCCGTGGCAAGCGATTGGGCTGGTAGCCGGCGCAGCCTTTCTATTCGGCGTCGTCGTCGGACGCCAATAAGCCGCGCCAGCCGGGACTGCCGGGCTTTAGCCCGGCTTTTGCGCCTTTTCCTTGGCATCCCCGTAAGCGGCCTGCGTCTTGCCGGCCACCTTCTGCGCCGTCCCCTTCAACTCCGTGGACGTGCTGCCGGTCGCCTTGCCGGCGACTTCCTTCGCCTTGCCGACGGCTTCGTTGACTTTGCCCTTCACCTGGTCCTTGTTCATGGCTCTCTCACTTTTCATCGCGTGGTTGGGATAACGGCGTCAAGGAAGACGCCCGCCGCAGCCCTCGCAAGCCGCGTGCCCAAAGCTTCGTACCCGCCATCAATCCCTGCGCCAGGAACAGCAATTGCGTATCCGGCCGGCAGCGCGCACCCACCGCGCGCCAACCGCCCGACTCGAGGAGCCTCGCATGAGCAAAGCCCGAAACGCCGGCACCGGCGACCGTCCCCATCCCACGCCGCCCATGCCGGACCAGCATCTTGAGAAGCCAGGCAACGAAGCCGATATGGCGCTCAAGCCACAGTATCAAGCGCCTGGCTACTCGGGCAGCGCCAAACTGCAGGACATGGCCGCCATCGTCACTGGCGGCGATTCCGGTATCGGCCGCGCGGTCAGTGTGCTGTTCGCGCGTGAAGGCGCGGACGTCGCGGTCATCTATCTGAACGAACACGAAGACGCCGATGACACCCGGCGCGCGGTCGAGGCCGAAGGCCGGCGCTGCTTGCTGATTCCGGGCGACGTGCAGGACGCAGCCTTCTGCAAGGACGCCGTCGCCCAGGTGGTGAAAGCCTTCGGAAGGCTGGACGTCCTGGTGAACAACGCCGCCTATCAGCAACACACCGATACGCTGACCGAAATCAGCGACGACAAATGGGACAAGACGCTGCGCACCAACATCACCGCCTACTTCTACATGGCCCGGGCGGCATTGCCGCATCTGAAGGCGGGCGCCTCCATCATCAATACGGGCTCGGTGACGGGACTTCGCGGCAGCGCCAAGCTGCTGGACTATTCGTCCACGAAAGGCGCCATCCATGCCTTTACCCGTTCGCTGGCCGCGAACCTGGCGGACCAAGGGATCCGTGTGAACGCCGTGGCGCCCGGGCCCGTCTGGACGCCCTTGAACCCCGCGGACCAAAGCCCGAAGGCCATCAAGGAATTCGGCAAGCACACCGACCTGGGTCGGCCGGCGCAACCTGAAGAGATTTCCCCCGCCTACGTGTTCCTGGCCTCTCCCGTGTGCGCCAGCTACATCACCGGCATCGTGCTGCCCATCACAGGCAGTGCCGGCGACTGACCCCTCAGGTGACGGAGGTGGGCGCCTCGACGTGCTGGGGCGGCGTCAAAGGGTCGAAATCCTCCCACTTGCCGTTCAGCCAGCGCCCCTGAGCACGTTCGATGTCGCGGCCGCCGGATTCGCGCAATACCTGCCGCGCCAGCGCCTCCTTTCCCACAGGCACATGCAGCGCCAACATCACGCCCGCCGGGCGGATGGCGGGATGCATTTCTTGCGCGCGAGGCGCGGACTTCCCTTTGCGCTTGTCCCGCCCGACGATCCACAGCGCGCCTGCCAACGCTCCCAGGTAAGCGCCTACGCCCGCCGCGGCGATGACGATGAAGATCGATGCCACCATCTGCGCCGCGATCAGGCCGCCCAGCAGCGCAAACAGCAATCCCAGGGCCGATGCGCCCGCGACGGCACCCAGGTGGCCGCCCTTGGCGTCCGGATCTGCGACCCGGTCCCCGCCCAAGGGATAGCGCCCGTGCTCACCCGCGGAATTGATATAGAACGTATGCACGTCATCCTCGGTGAAGCCTTCGGCAAAAAGCTTCTGGGCGGCCACGGTGGCTTGGTCGAATGTCTGGAAACGTGCGGCGACAATCAAGGACATGACGTTCTCCCGTATGGATGTGCCGTCCGGGCAGCAACTGGCATGCCTGTCACGCCAAGGCACGGCGCTTGCTGTCTGGCCGGGCGCGTCCCCCCTCCCGGGACTGCGCCGCCCCCCTATCCGGAGACCGCCATGCCCCGCACCCCAGCCCCCGATTTTCCCGATGGCTTGCCGGACCCGAACGACAATGGCCGCCCCGACCTGGGCCCCAGCGATTCATCCGATTCGGCCAGCGACCTGCCGCCCGGCCTGGCGCATTCCGACAGCGATTCGCAGGCAACCGGCGAACGCGAAAGCGTCGAACCCGACGCGCGGGACGACGATGGCAGCGACATCGCGCCTGACCGGGTCACCCGCGCGGATGAAGCCGGCATATCGCATTCGGCTCCCGATCCGGTGCGCAATGGCGGCTGAATCCATGATGGCGGAGCCAGCGTCTGGGCGAACGCCTATCGGCCTGAGCGCCGGCACTGACGTGGCGGCCCGTGAGCCAGTCATTGACGTCCCGGGGGACAGTGAAGTTTTTTCTACCCCTGAGGCAGAAACTACCGCGGCTGGCGATCCTCGCGGGCGTGAACTGTCGCGCCTGGATTGGCTGGCGCTGATCGCCGTCGTGGCAGGCGGGTTGAACTGCGGCCTGATCGCCGCGGTCAATCTCGACGTGTTCGCGAAAGTGCTGCCCTACACCGTGGCGACCCGCGCCGTTCAGGGACTGATCGGCCTGGCCGCCCTGCATTGCGTGGTGCTGCTCTTCCGCCTGGCGGAGGCCCCGGACTGATCGGGGCCCGCCGCCTTACTTTCCGCCCGGCCGCTTGCCGGGATACTCCCCTCCCTCTTCGAATTGCGGCCCCTTGGTGTTGGGCGTCTTGTCTGCCGGCCGCTTGGCCGGGGGATCCTTGGCGACCTCGGGCTCGTCCGCGCCGAACTGGCCGCTGCGATGGGCGGCGTCCGTCTTGTCGCTCGGTGTGTTCGCCTCGGGCTTGGCCGGCTTCTGTGCAGTGGGCTGTGTCATCTTGCTCTCCATGTTGCCGATGATGCGCGGATGGGCGGCGCAAGCCGCGTGCCCGGGGGGCCGGGAACGCGGCTTGCTTGGGGGTGGGCAGGCCCGCCTCACACCGGGCCCTTACCCAAAGGAGTCAGTCATGAATCTGTCCAGAACCGTTTGCCCCGCTATCGCCCTGTGCCTGTCCGCCCTGGCGTTCCAGGCTTCCGCGCAAACCACGCCGGTACGCAGCAGCGAACAGATCGACAACCAGTACAAGATGGATAAAAAGCAATGCGACGGTATGAAGGGCAACCAGAAGGACGTCTGCCAGCAACAGGCAGAAGCCAACCGCGACAAGGCGAAGGCGGACGCCAAGGCGGGCAAGGAAAAGGCTGAAGCCAATCATGACGCCGCCAAGGTGCGCAATGACGCCGATTACAAGGTAGGCAAGGAAAAGTGCGACGCCATGTCCGGCAATGCCAAGGACGCCTGCGTCGCCGACCTGAAGACCCGCTACGGCAAGTAAGACCCGCCCGGCGGAAGGCGCGCGCCGGCGCCACAGCCCGGCCGCGCGAACCTTACCCCGCGTCGCGGGCTTCGCCTGCCCCCGCCTCGCCTGGCAGGATGTAGCCCGCCGCGGCATATTCCTCGAGACGGTTGTAGAGCGTCTTGGGGCTGATGCCCAGCATCGCCGCGGTTTGCTTCTTGACGCCATTGCAGCGCGCAAGCGTGGCCAGGATCAGGCGCCGATCGGCCTCGGCCAATGTCTCGCCCACGGGCACGCTGACCTGTCCGCCCGCCGCATCGCCACCTGGCGAGACGTGCGGCGCCAGCATGTCCACATCCAGCACGTCGCCATCGGCCATGATGAAGGCGCGACGCACGAAGTTCTTGAGCTCGCGCACATTGCCCGGCCATTCGTACTGCATCAGCGCCTCGGCGGCCTGCGGTGAAAACACCTTGTTCTTGCCGGTTTCCTGGTTTTGCGCCTGCAGGAACCGCTGCGCCAGGAAAAGAATGTCGTCGCCGCGCTCGCGCAGCGCGGGCAGTTCGATGGGAAAGACGCTTAGCCGGTAGTACAGGTCTTCGCGCAGCTTGCCATCCTGCACGGCCTGTTCCGGATTGCGGTTGGTGGCGGCGACGATGCGGATGTCGCAGCCGATTTCGCGGTTGGTCCCCACCCGCATGAACTGTCCGGTCTCCAGCACCCGCAAGAGCTTGACCTGCAAGTCCAGCGGCATCTCGGTCACTTCATCCAGGAACAAGGTACCGCCGTCGGCGCGCTCGAAATAGCCTTTGTGCTGACGGTCAGCGCCGGTGAAACTGCCGCGTTCATGGCCGAACATTTCACTTTCGATCAGGTTGGGCGAAATCGCCCCGCAATTGACCGCAATGAATGGGCGCTGGCGGCGCGTGCTCAGTTCGTGGATCGCGTGGGCGGCCAGTTCCTTGCCGGTGCCGCTCTCGCCGATCAGCAAGGTCGTAACGTTGGTGGGCGCGACGCGCCCGATCTGCCGGTACAGCGCGGTCATGCAGTCAGACGCGCCATACAGCTTGCCGAAGCGCCCGGCTTCCTCGAAGGGCATGCCAGGCAGGTCTCCGCCCGCATTGGCGACAACGCGTTTCAGGATGGCGTTCAGCCGCTCCATGCAGATCGGCTTGACCAGGAAGTCGGTGGCTCCCAGGCGCAGCGCCTGGACGGCATAGTCGACCGTACCGTGTCCCGTCATCACCACGACCTCAGCGCTGGCGGCGGCGACATTCTTGAAGATGTCCATGCCATTGCCGCCCGGCAGCCGGACGTCGGTCAGCACCAGATCCGGCGCCTGGCGCTCCAGTTGTATGAACGCGTCCTTGACGCTGGCCGCCAGCGCGACCGAGAAGCCGCTGTCGCGGCCCAGCTCGGCCAAGGTCTCTCGTATCGCGTCGTCATCGTCGACGATCAGCAAATGAGGCATTAACTTCTCCGTAGGACGATACGCGGCAGGACGTCCGGGCCGCGCATTCTTATTGGAATGAGAATAGTCACTCTGGCGGCGACAGGCGTAAATATTCGATACTGTCCACTAAAGTTTTCGAATACTTGCAACTGGTCGCATTCCTGGGGGCACCCCGCCTCTACGATTGGTGAATCGCGATTGGCCCCGACGGGCCGAGGTATCAGCATGGCAAATCGCACCACCACCGGGCGCTTGGACGCGGTTGCGTCCCCCGCCCTTCCGATGGACGTGGCCGGCCTGTCGCCAGTCATGCAAAAGCTGGGCGCCCAGTTGCAACTGGCGGCATCCACCGACGCGAGCGTCTTCATCGTTGGAGAAAGCGGCGCCGGCAAGGAGATCGTTGCGCGCGCGATCCATGACGCCAGCGAACGTCGCAGCCAACCCTTTGTCGCCGTGAACTGCGGCGCCATCAGCGGCACGCTTGCCCATGCCGAATTGTTCGGCCATGAAAAGGGCAGCTTCACCGGCGCACTGGCCCAGAATGCAGGGTATTTCGAATACGCCAGCGGCGGAACCCTGTTCCTGGACGAAGTCACCGAAATGCCACCCGACATGCAGGTGCATTTCCTGCGCGTCCTGGAGGCAGGGACTTATCAGCGCGTGGGGGGGTCAGATCTGCTGCGTGCCAATGTGCGCATCATCTGCGCCAGCAACCGGGATCCTGCGGCCTCCGTCGCCGATGGCCGGATGCGACAGGACTTCCTGCACCGGCTGTTGGTCATCCCCCTGCGCGTGCCGCCTTTGCGCGAACGCGGAGATGACGCACTCATCCTGGCGCACCGGTTCCTGGACACTCTCAACGCCCAGCATCGAACACAGAAGACATTCTCCAAGCCAATGCTGGAGGCGATCCTGCAACATGACTGGCCAGGCAACGTGCGGGAACTGCGCAATGTCGTGCAGCGCGCCTTCATCTTGTCAGACACGCAATTGGACACCGACCTCCTGGCGCGGGGCCCGGCGCGCCAACGGACGGAATTGCGTGACGGTTCGCTGAACTTTCCGGTCGGCATGCCGCTGGGCCGGGCCCAGCGCGAGTTCATCCTGGCGACGCTGGCGCACCATGACGGTGACAAGCGCTTGGCGGCAGACACCTTGGGCGTCAGCCTGAAGACGCTCTACAACCGGCTGGATGTGTACGACAAGGAAGGCCTGGCGGACCGCTGAGCAGTTCTTACCGCCGGCTTGTAATAGCGGCTCCGCAAGCGGCCGCCCTCCTCTCGATGCCCGCCCGCAAGTCCACCTGGCATGGATCTTGCATGAGTATCCAGGATACGCCGCCTTCCGGCGGCTCCCGGCAAGGAGACTCGATTGGGCCACCCTACGCAAGAATTGCGCCTGCGACAGCAGATGACGCTGGCGCCCCGGCTGCAGCAGTCCGTCAAGCTGCTGCAGATGTCGGCGCTTGAGTTCACGACCGCGGTGGAGCATGCGCTGGCCACCAATCCCTTTCTTGAAGACGGCGACGAGCAGGAAACCGACGGTACGGCCAACGGCCTGGACGCGAAGCCTCTGGGTTTCGGCAACGACGCCGACGACGCCCACGGCGCCGACACGTCCAGGGAGCAGACGGCGACGCCGGGCGCTGAAGGCGAGGAACCGCCTCCCGATGCGCCTACTTATTCCGGCGATTACCCCATGCCGTCGTCCGGCACCGGCGGTGGCGAAGGCAAGGACCTGGGCCAATGGGCCAGCGCGTCGCTATCGATGCGTGAACGCCTGTCTCTGGACCTTGGCAACTATCACCTGCAGCCGCGTGATCGGCTGCTGGCGGAATTCATCATCGACGCCCTGGATGACGATGGCTATCTGCGCGTGCCGCTCGACAGCCTGTGCAGCCCGGACCGTCCCGAATTCAACCCGCCGCCCGATGACGCGGAATGGACCACCGCCCTGCGCCTGGTTCAGCAGTTGGACGCGCCTGGCCTGGGCGCGCGCGACCTGACCGAATGCCTGACGCTGCAACTGTCAGCCGCGCGTACTGTCGACCCGGCGACCCGTGACTTGGCGTTGCGCATCGTGCGCGAGCATCTGGACCGCCTGGGGAAGAACGACTGCGTGGGACTGCGGCGCCTGCTCGACTGCTCCGATGACGCGCTGCGCGAGGCGTGCGCGCTCATCCGCAGCCTGGACCCGAAGCCGGGCGCCCGCTACAGCGCGGAAGCCCCCGTGTATGTCGTGCCCGACGTGTTCGTGGACAAGTGGCACGCGCGCTGGCGCGTGCTGCCCAACCGTAACGCGATGCCGCATGCGCGCCTGCACCGCACCTACGCAGACCTGTTCCGCCGTGCCCGCTTGGACGATCGCAGCCCCATGGCCCAAGAGCTGCAGGAGGCGCGCTGGCTGGTGCGCAACGTGGAACAGCGTTACACCACCATCCAGCGTGTCGCAGAGGCCATCGTCAAACGGCAGCAGACGTTCTTTGAGTACGGCGAAGTGGCGCTGCGACCCCTGATGCTGCGCGAAGTCGCCGACGATCTGGACATGCACGAGTCCACGGTCTCTCGGGCCACCGTGGGCAAGTACATGGTGACGCCGCGTGGCGTGTTCGAGTTCCGCCACTTCTTCTCCCGCGAGCTTGCCACCGAATCGGGCGGTTCGTGCTCCGCCGCCGCGGTGCGGGCCCTGATCAAGGAAATGGTCGACGCCGAAGACCCCACTATGCCGTTGTCCGATGTGGCCCTGACGCAGCAACTGGCCTCCAGCGGCATCCTGCTGGCGCGCCGTACCGTATCCAAGTACCGCGGGCAACTGCGCGTGCCGCCCGCGGAGTTGCGCCGCCAACACTAGCGGTTTTGCCGGCCGGCGCCGAACGCAAAGAAGGCTTCCCAGCGGAAGCCTTCTTCTTTATGGCAGCCCCGAGGGGGCTGCCAAGTTCCGGACGCTTACTTCGAGCCACCCGAATTCGGATACCCCGGAGGCGGCGCGGCGCCGGCGGCCGGCGTGCGTGGCACGTTGTCGTTGGCCTCGCGAGGACGCTTGGGCGTTTCATCGGAGTGCTTCTTGCCCGAAGACATGGTGCCGCTATGTTGCATCGCGGGCGCGGTGGTCCCCGTAGAGGGCGTCGCATTGGGCGCAGGCGCCATCTGCCCCGCCGGCAAGGGGCGGTTCGGCTGGGCGGCGGAGGCGTCGTTCGGCGTGGAAGACGGCGTAGTCGGGCTGGCGGACTGGGCCAGCGCGGCGCCGGCGGACGTCAGGCCCGTCAGCAGTACAAAAGCGCAAGTCATGGCACGGGTTTTCATAGTCAGACTCCTTGGTTGGAATGCAAGGACCTGTACGCAAGCCTCGTTCCCGCACCCCACCCTGTCTTCATCCGCCCGCCTGCCTGCGCAGCCCGCCGTCCAGCACGTGGGGACGGGTATTTTTTACCTGTCTTTGCAACCCTGGCATCCCCTCGCCAGTGCTACGTCGAGCCTGCGCCGCCCGGCACCGCGTCGCGCGGCTCGGCCAGCATGTGCTGCACCCTTTCGCCCAACGCATCCAGCGAGAACGGCTTGACGATCAATTCCATCCCCTGCTCCAGGAATCCCCGGTCGTGCGCCGCGCTTTCGGCGTATCCCGTCATCAGCAGCACTTTCAGCCCCGGATGCGCCGCCCGCGCGGCATCCGCCAGTTGCCGACCGTTCAGGGCCGGCAAGCCAACGTCCGTCACCAACAGATCGATGCCGGACGTGCCCAGCACCAGCTCCAGCCCCGCCTCGCCATCGGCCGCGGTCAAAACCCGCATGCCCAGCTCGACCAGGCACTCGTGCACCATGTCGCGCACGTTGTCGTCGTCTTCCACCAGGACCACCACGGACGGCTGCCCCACGCCCGGCGCCTGTTGGGCCGAGGGCTCCGGACGCGCTGCCGCATCTGGCGCGCCGTCGTACCGGGGAAGGAAGAGCCTGACCGTCGTGCCCTTGGCGACCGCGCTTTCCAGCGTGGCCATGCCGCCGGCCTGCTTGGCAAAACCATAGATCATCGATAGCCCCAAGCCCGTCCCTTCGCCCAACGGCTTGGTCGTGAAGAACGGATCAAAAGCATGGGCCAACACGTCTGGCGGCATGCCACAGCCGACGTCCGACACCGACACTTCCACGAAATCCCCGGACTTCACGCCGGGAAACTGGCGCAACCGCATCGCATCCATGGACTGATTCAGGCCAGCTATGGTCAAGGCGCCGCCATTGGGCATGGCATCGCAGGCGTTGATCACCAGATTCAGCAACGCGTTCTCGAACTGATTCTTGTCGCATCGTACAGTCCAGAGTCCCGGGTCCAGGTCGAAGACCAGGCGCACGCGCTCGCCCGTGTATCGATGGAACAGGTCGGCCATCGACTGCAAGGTCGACCCTACGCTGAATGGCTTCGGGTCAATGGGCTGGCGCCGGGAAAAAGTCAGCAAGCGTTGCGTCAGGTGCGCGGCCCGGTTGGCGGAATCCATCGCCACGTTGATGAAGCGCTCTGCCTGCTCGGGCGTGTCGGCGTCCAGCTTGCGTTTGATCAGGTACAAGGCGCCCGTGATCCCCTGGAGCATGTTGTTGAAGTCGTGCGCGATCCCCCCTGTCAGCCGCCCCACCGCTTCCATCTTCTGCGACTGCCGCAACGCCTGCTCGGTATCCCGAAGCATCTCGGCCTGCGCCTTCAGGTCGGTATCGTCCCGGCCCGTCATGTAAAGGCTATCCTGCGACCACGACATGCTCCAGGTGATCCAGCGATAGGTGCCGCCGCGCGCCAGCAACCGGTTTTCCATATGCCGCACCGCTTGCGCGGGGTCCGCGTGGGAAGCTTGCGCGATGGCGGCGCGCGTGGCCGCCTGGTCGTCCGGATGCACCAGTTCGGCCAGCCCCATGGAAAGGAACTGCTCCGGACTCCATCCCAGGATGGGCCGCACCGCCGGGTTCACGCTCACGAAGCGCTCTTGCGCGTCGACCACGGCAAGCAACTCCGGCGACAGGCGCCAGATGCGGTCGCGTTCGGCAATGGCGTGCTCGACCCGTTGCTCCAGCGTCCGGGCGTATTGCGAGCGCTCGACGGCATCGCACATGCGTTCCGTCACCTCTTCAATGAAAGTGAGATCGCCGGCCTTGAGCCGGCTGGTGGATTGCGGACGCACCAATAGCGCGGCCCCCTGCCGCCCCCAGCGGCGCATCGGCACCACGATCGCGGAGGGGCGGACCTCGCCCTCCGAATCCGCCAACAGCGGTTCGACATAGGCCGTGCGGCCCTTGCGCAGCGCAGCCTTGAACTCGTCGCCAAACTGCCCGGGCCCGAGCGCCGGCTGGGTCGCCCGGTCCCCCTCGGACCGCCAGCACGTGGACGGCGACACCGACTCCGCATCGTCGCCGGGCCAGTCCACCACGGCCACCAGGCCCAGCGACAGATGTTGCCCCAGGCCTTCGCAGGCGGCGCGTTCGATTTCCGACTGGTGGTGCAGTTCACGCATGCGGTCACCCAGCGACAGCAGGAAATTCTTCCGGTGCTGCCCCTCCCACAGTTCCGTCTCGGCAGCCTTGCGCGCGGTCACGTCCAGGAACAACGCCATCATCCGGTCGTCGCCATCCTTGCGCGCGCGGGCCTCGTACCAGGCCTCCTTGGGAGCCGGCACGGCGAACTCGAACTGCGTTGGCTCACCGGTTTCCACCACTTGGGCGAACGCGTCCATGATCTGCCCGGGCACCCCCGGGATCATCTCGCGCAGCGTATGGCCCAGCGTATCGCCTTCCCGCATGCCGCTTTGGCGCTCGAATGCCGGGTTGACCTCCAGAAAGCGGAAATCCACGATGCGGCCGCTGTCGTCGCGCAGCGCCTCGCTCAGGAAGAAGGCTTCCTGCATGCCGTCGAACATCGCACGCCAGCGCTCGCCGCTGGCGCGCAACGCGGTGTCGGTCAGGTGGCGTTCAATCGCCAACGCCGCGCTGCGCGTCACCAGCGCAATGGCGTCGATATCGTCGGCCGATGGCGAACGCACGGCGCCGTAGTAGTTCGAGAACACTCCCAAGAGGCGTCCGTCCGGCGCCTTGATCGGCGTGGACCAGCACGCCCGCAATCCGTGCGCCAGCGCCAAGTCGCGCCAGCGTTCCCAATCGGGATGCGAGGCGATGTCCTCCACATACACGGCACTGCCTGCAAACGCCGCCGAGCCCCAGGACGCCATGTGCGGCCCGATCGGCGTGCGCTGCACTGCCAGGTTGAACGCCGCGGGCAAGCTGGGTGCCGCGGCATGCAACAGGAATGTCCCGGTATCGTCGATCAGGGCGATCGCCGCGCGTAATTCGACGCTGGATTGCGCCTCGATAGCGTACAGCACGTGCTCCAGCACGTGCGGCAGCGGCATGCCTGCGGCAATCCGCTGCAACATGATGCGTTCGTCTTCCAGACGGGCAAGCGTATCCGTCCAAGGGAGGGCTACGCGATCTTGTTTTTTCAACATGTCTGCCCCCTTTCGCCAACGCCTACTGTATTGCGGGGCGGGGTCGCCTTGCGGAAACGCTCGGTAACGCGACGCTACCGTTCCTGCTCCAACGGGGTGTCTGCGACCAGGCGCAAGGCGTTCAGCGCTTCGGGCTTGTCGACCAGCACGCATTGCTTGCCCGTGCGGGTGCAGTGGTCTTTGACGCGCCAGTAGGCGCCATGGCTGACGCACCCCGTCTGGCAGATGACCAGATCCGCAGCAACCAGACTGGCCTCGAGCGTCGCGCCGTCCGCGTCGCCCTCGCCGCTGTGGCCCAGGTAACGGCCGCCGGCAAGCTCCACGACTTTGCGCGTGAGCATCAACGCCATGGCGTCTTCGCCCACGCAGAGCACGGATTTTTCACGCAGGGCGACGGCCGTCACGGCAGGCGGAGGCGCCACGGCGTCGGCCAGCGGTTCGACGGGACGCGCCCGTGCCTGGCTGGCGCGGTCCTGCCAGGCCAACCGCTCGCGCATGAGGCACTGGATGCGCTCCATCAACTGCGTGACCCGCCGCGCCAGCGCCACCCGCCTGGGCAGGCCCGGTATCGCCCCTTCCAATGCGCGATGGTCTTCCCGCGCCCAGGCCAATGCGGTCTCACGCTGGATGACCGCGGCGCGCAGGCGCATGGCTTGCGCTTCCAGATACAGGATCCGCGCCGCCTGCGCGCTGAGCAATTGGCTGCAATGCGATTGCGCCTGGCCATAAGCGGCAAGCAGCGCCGCATGTTCACGCTGCAGTGTCTGTCGGTCTAGGGTAGAGGAAGTCATCGCAGGCCTCGGGTTGAACCGGTCACCGGATAGCTGCGCGCAGGACACTCCCCGCAGCGCGCCACTTGGCATGCGGGCAATTATAAATGAGAATGCGTCGTTTTTAAGAAATGACGGCCTGCCCGCCCCGCGCACAGGGAAATCCATAACTGACGCGCCCGGATCGCTTAAATATGATCGACAAACTCTTCCGGCTCGCAAGCCCGCCCCGGGCTTGGAATAGGCGTTCCCACGAGGACGCCACGCGCCCTTCCGCTCCGGCCGTGGCCGACCGGCGGAACCATCGAAGTCAGGGATGCCCGATGCCGAAATCCACCGAACTTCTGCGCGATATCCACGAAACCAACCTGATGTATTTGCTGCTATTGCAGCGTCTGGCCCGCACCGGCAACGCGCCAGCGATGGCCGGGCTGCAGATATCGCCGCACGCCTGTCAATGGCTGGCCGCCCTTTCCCCTGAGAACCTGATCAAGATGTCGCGATGCAGCGTGCTGCTGGCGCAGCTGGATCTGACGCCGCACCTGCTGCTGTCGGCGCTCAGCCAGGGCATCGACGCCACGCTGGCGGCCAGGGCGGTCGCCGCGGCGCCCCCCGAACCGCAGGCCGCCCAACTGCCCTGACGCCCTCAGGAAGACTCGCCCACAATGGCCGTGGCGCGCTTGGCGCTACCGCCGGTGCGCCACGCCAGTCCCGTGCTGATCGCAAGCGCCAGCGTGAGCAGCCCGCCGGCCATCGCCGCGACGCCCGGCCATTGGCTGGAGGCCCAGAAATGGCCGCCCCAGGCACCCAGCACGCTGGATCCCACGTAGTACACCAGCAGGTAGAGCGACGCCGCCAGTGCCTTGTAGCCGCGCGCCATCTGCCCCACCCACCCGCTGGCCACCGCATGCGCGGCGAAAAAGCCGAACGTGAAGAGGACGATGCCGGCGATCAGCACGGGCAACGACTCCGACAGCGTCAGCAGCAAGCCGGCCAGCGCCAGGCCCGTAGCGGCGGACAGCATCACTCCCCGGCCATGGCGGTCGGCAAGCCGGCCGAAGAACGTCGACGCGAAGATCCCCACCAGATACACGACGAAGATGAAGCCGATGAAAGTCTGGCTCAACGAAAACGGCGGCAGCAGCAGACGGAAGCCCACATAGTTGTAGAGCGTGACGAAAGCGCCCATCAACAAGCCGCCCATCGCGAACAGCGCGCACAGCGGGCCGTTCTTCAGATGGGCGCTGACGCCGGCGCGCACATCGCCCGCCACACCGGCCCAGCCCCGGCCGCGTTGCGGCGCGAAGCGGCGCGAAGGCGGCAGCAGCCAAACGAACAACACGGCGGCCACAATGCCCAGCAAGCCCAGCGTGCCCATCGCCGCCCGCCAGCCGAAGTGGTCAGACACCAGGCCGGTGATGACGCGGCCTGACAGGCCACCGAAGGCGCTGCCGCTGATGTACAGGCCCATGACGAAGCCCAGCGTATCCGGTTCGACCTCTTCGGCCAGATAGGCCATCGCCACGGCCGGCACGCCGCCCATCGCCACGCCCTGCAAGGCCCGCAGCGCCAACAGGCTGTGCCAGTCCGGCGCCACCGCCGCCACGGTGCCCAGCACGGCCGACGCGACCAAGGACAGCGCCATCACCCGCTTGCGCGGCAGCGATTGCGAGAACAGTCCGACGAAGAAAATCGCCACGGCCAGCAACCCGGTGCACAGGGACAGAACCAGGCTGCTTTGCGCGGGCGACACGCCGAACGCGTGCGTGAACAGCGGCATCAGCGGCTGCACGCAATACAACAGGGAAAAGGTGGAAAAGCCGGCGGCGAACAACGCCCATTGCGCGCGACGCAACCCGGGCGTACCCCGGGCAAGATAATCAGCGGGGGCCGGAGAAGAAGGACTGGCGGAGGGGGTAGACATCAGGATTCTCGAATGGCATCGGGCGTGCAGCCCGCCCCATAAAAGTAGACTTTTCCCCTGCATATGTCCAATATATGAAACTCACAGAGCCCATACTTTAAAACGATGGAACTCCGCCACCTGCGCTATTTCACCGCCGTCGCCGAAGAGCTGCACTTCACCCGGGCGGCAGCCCGGCTGGGCATCGGACAGCCGCCTCTCAGCCAGCAGATCCAGCAGCTGGAACGCGAAATCGGCACGCCGCTGTTCCTGCGGCTGCCGCGAGGGGTCGAAATGACCGAGGCCGGGGTTCAGTTCCAGGAAGACGCTCGCGCCATCCTGGCCAGCGCCGACCGCGCCATCGACACTGCCCGCCGCCTTGGCCGGGGCGAACGCGGCGCCCTCACCGTGGGATTCACCGCGTCGGCCGTGTTTCACCCCTACCTGCCGCGCGCCATCCGCGCCTTCCGCGACCGCTATCCCGATGTGCGCGTCACGCTGACAGAAGGCAACACCGTGTCGCTGCTGCGCGGCCTGCGGCTGGGCGAGGTGGACGTCGCATTCGTGCGCCCGCCCTACCTGCTGGACGCCGAATTCGAATCCGAGCGGGTGCTGGACGAACCGATGCTGGTCGCCCTGCCGCCCGACCATCCCTTGAGCCGCCTCGCCAGCGTGCCCATCGCCGCGCTGGCAGACCAGGATTTCGTGCTGTATCCGCGCCCGATCGGCGCAGGGCTGTACGACGCCATTCAATCCGCCTGCCAGCGGGCGGGCTTTGCCCCGCGCGTGATTCAGGAAGCGCCGCAGATGGCGTCCATCGTCAGCCTGGTCGCCGCCGGCGTCGGGATCTCGGTCGTGCCCGCGGCCATGCGCCACATGGGCGCGGAAGGCATCGAGTACCGGCCCATCGCCGGCGACGCCCCGCACGCCTTGCTGGACATGGCCTACCGGCGCCACGACCGTTCCATCGCGGCCGGCAACGCCGTGGACATGCTGCGCCGTCTTGCCCACCCCGAACGGTCTTGAAAACCGGAGGAAAAATGGGGCAGTATCGCCCTGTCGCTTTTGTCATCTTCTGTAAGGCCGCGGCTGAATACGCGGAGTAAATTGTCGCGCTATCGGTGATCCGTCCCTGAACCGGGCCGCAGCCTTGCCGACTTCAACCTTCCTACAGGTGACTTAGTGCGACGTACCCTTCTGGCCTTGGCCATCGCAACGATTCCCGGCTTGGGCGCAGCCGCCGGGCTGGCATCCTCCATTGGCGCGGTGACGGTCTATCAGGACCGTGCCGTGGTGACCCGGTCGGCCAGCAGCGAACTCGCCGCCGGCGAACACGAACTCGTGCTGGAAAACCTGCCTGCCTCATTGCAGGAGAATTCGCTGCAAGTGTCGGCCAAGAGCACCGGCCAAGCTTCGCTGCTGGACGTCAAGGTGCGCGACGCCTTCCAGGCCGACACCACCAACGAGCGGGTCCGCGCACTGCAGGAACAATTGCGCAAGCTGGAAGCCCAGCAAGCAGAACTGGACGACGAGGCCACCGTGCTGGACAACCAGCGTGAGCTCGTCCTGATGATGCAGCGGGGCGCGACCGAACCCGCCAAGGAAGGCGCCCGCTTGACCTTGGACGAATTGAAGGCGATCCAGACGCTCAGCGCCGACAGCCTGGGCAAGACGCTGGCCAGCCTGCGCCAGGTCGCCGAACGCAAGACCGTGCTGGAACGCGAAATCGACGCGCTCCAACAACAATTGAACGTCGTGCAGGGGCAGTTGAGCCGCCGCAGCAAGACGGTCACGCTGCGTGTGAACCTGGCGCGCGCGGGCAAGGTGGACCTGGCGGTGTCGTATGCCGTGGGCGGCGCCCGCTGGACGCCCGCCTACGACGCCCGCTTGCGTCCCGCTGACCGCAGCGTGGACCTGGGCTACTTCGGTGTCATCAGCCAGAACACGGGCGAAGACTGGAAGAACGTCAAGCTGACGTTGTCCACCGCACGCCCGTCGCTGGGCGGCGGCGCGCCGCCCCTGCAACCGTGGATCATCGATGTGGCGCCCCCGCCCCCGCCGCCTCGCCCGCCCCGGCCGGTCGCCGCGCCCGCCCCTATCGCCGGCGAGATGTCGATGAAGCGCTCACGCCCGGCACAGGCTGACGAAGCCTATGCCAACGCCGCCATGCCCGAACCCGCGCCCGAAGCCGTCGAGGTGTCCACCGCCCAAATGCAGAACGACGCTACCAGCGCCTCGTTCCAGATCAAGAGCCCGGCCACCCTGCCGTCGGACAACTCGTCGCAACGCGTGGCCATCGCCACCGCCAAGCTGCCGGCCACGCTGCAGTACCAGTCCACGCCCGCGCTGCGGGAAGCGGTCTTCCTGACCGCGCAAGCCAGCAACAGCACGGACTTCCCGTTCCTGGCCGGCCCGTTGAACACGTTCCTGGATGACGCTTTCGTGGCCTCAAGCCGCATCAAGGCGGTCATGCCCGGCGAAAAGGTCGAACTGGCCATGGGCGCAGACGATGGCATATCCATCAAACGCCAGCTGGTGAACCGGTATACCGAAAGCACGGGGTTTTCGGGCAGCGGCAAGCGTGTGACCTATGAATACAAGATCACGGTGAAGAACAATAAGGCCACCAAGGAACAGATCGTGTTCAAGGACCGCCTGCCGGTCTCGCGCAACGAGAAGATCGTGGTGAAGCTGCTGTCGCCCGCCGACCGCGACGTCAAGCGCGAAGAAGACGGCAAGCTTGCGTGGGAATGGGAACTGGAACCGGGCAAATCGCGTGAGACGGTGCTGAAGTTCTCGGTGGATTATCCGGGCGATGTCGACGTGTCCGGCATCTGACCCACCGGCCCTACCGCATCTGGAACGCCTCCTGGTGGAACAATTGGCGCACCGGCATACCCCGCCGGTGCAGCCCGTCTTTCAGCGCATCGGCGAATCCCGTCGGTCCACAGAACCAGACACTGGGCCAAGGGGTCCCGGCAACACGGCCGGCCAATAGGTCGGCTGCCGTCAACGGCCGTTGCGCTTCGCTGTACCACACATGCAGCGTCACCCTGGGAACCTGGGCGCATAGCGTCTCCAGCTGCCGGGCAAACGGCGCGTCGGCCTCATTGCGCGCGCAGTAGTACAGGGTCGCCTTCGGCGCGCGGTCCGGGTCGGCCTGCAACGACTCCAGCCAGGAGATGAAGGGCGTCACGCCGATGCCCGCGGCGACCCAGATCTGCGGGCGGCCGTCATCGCACGGCAGATCGAAGCAGCCATAGGGCCCTTCCACCGTCACCGCCTGCCCCGCCTTCAGACTGGTCTGGAGCCGCCGGGTGTAATCGCCCAGCGCCTTGATGGAAAACCGCACGCGCCCCGTGCCGTCATCCGCACCCGACACCGTGAAGGGATGCGCGCCTTCGCGGCGGTCGGCCGTCAGGAAGGCGAACTGGCCGGCGCGGTGGTGCCAGTCGCCCTCGATCCTACAGGTCAGCGACAGGATGTCGTCGGACAGCGGGTCGACGGCGAGCACCAGCCCCTTGTGCCGCCGCGCTCGGCCGATGCTGCCGGTCAACGCCAGCACGGCGCATGCACTGCCCACGGCGGTCGCCACCGCCACCAGCCATCCTGCGGGTTGCCACCACCAGGCGGCAGGCGTCAGCACCACGCCGTGGAACGCGACCACCAGGAACACGACGGCCGCGATGCGATGCACCTGACGCCACAGGTGATACGGAAACCGCCGCCAAAGCGTCAGCACCACCAACGCCACCAGGATCCAGACCGCCCATTCCCCGATGTCCTTGGCGGACCCGCGGAACATGTCCAGCCAGGCTGCCACGCGCGGCGTCTTGGGCACAGGGTCAAACAGCGCAAGCAGCAGCGGTTTGCCAATCTTGACCAGGTAATGCGTCGCGGCAAGGGCCGTCGCCAGGATGCCGCTCCACTTGTGCAGGCGATACATCTTGTCCAGGCCGCCCAACCGGGATTCGATCCATCGCGGGCGGACCGCCAATAGCATGATGAGCGCCATCAGGGCATAGGCGCCCAGGCCCGTCAACAGGATGAGCTGGTCGCGCAGGATCCAGATGTTGAATGCGGCCGGCGGATGCGTCCAGACCGTCCCGCCCCAGGCCAACAGGCACAACAGCAAGACGGCGCCAAGTGTGCGTCGCATCGATTCACCTCTCCACGGGTTGCCTCGAACAGCCTCCATGGTAGTGGCACATATGCCCCCTATTCGCCGCGCAACCCGCCTGCCTTGATCCCCGTCAACGCCCCCGGCAATCCCGCCGAACCAGCGGCAGGCCCAGGACGAACGCCGTCAATGCCGGCGGCAGAAATCGATGAACGCGTCGGCATCCAGCGGCACGGACAGCCCGTAGCCCTGCGCCACGTCGCAGCCCAGCTCGCGCAGCAACTGCACGTCGCGATCTTGCTCCACGCCTTCGGCCACCACGCGCCGCCCCAGCACGCGGCCCATTTCGATGGCCGCGGCCACCACCGCCCGCGACGCCGCTTCGCGGTGCATATGCACGATGAAGTCGCGGTCGATCTTCAATTCGGTGAACGGCATGGCGGAAAACAGCCGCATCGACGCGATGCCGGCGCCGAAATCGTCCATCGCCAGTTCAAAGCCCCGGACCCGCAACAGGTTCAGCACCGAGGACAGCGCCAGCCAATCGTTGACGGGTTCGTCCTCGGTCAGCTCGATCTTCACCAGCCGGGCCGGCAACCCCGCCTGCGCCACGCGCTTTTCCAGCAGCGTGGGCAAGTCCCGCGAGCACAGCGTGGACGACGACGCATTGATGGCGATCGGCACGGCGATGTCCTCGGCATGCATGCGCTGCAAGACCTCGATGACCCGGTCGACCACGCGCAGGAACAGCATCCGGTCCATGCCCAGGCGATGCGCGGCCGGCACGAAGTCGGCCGCGGAAATGGGACCCAGTTCAGGGTGGTCCCAACGCGACAGCGCTTCGGCCGCCAGCACCTGGCCCGTCAACAGGCTCATCTGCGGTTGCAGCACCACGCTCATGCCCATGCCGGTGATCAGGGCGCGTCCGAGTTCGGCCTCGATCACGTCGCGCCGGACCGATTGCTGGCGCGGCGAGGTCACGTCTTCGGTGGACAGCAGCGCCGTCTTGACCGCCTGATGCATGGAGGTGCGCGATACGGGTTTGGA
This sequence comes from Achromobacter sp., assembly GCF_057314935.1. NCBI lineage: Bacteria > Pseudomonadati > Pseudomonadota > Betaproteobacteria > Burkholderiales > Alcaligenaceae > Achromobacter > Achromobacter sp. The sequence goes on along the minus strand of NZ_DBHKZA010000013.1, from coordinate 57,264 downwards.
CAGGGCCTGTGCCGACGGGCAGCCGGCTTGCAGCGCCAGCCGCACATGCGACTGCAGCAGCTCGTCGCTCAGGCTGCTGATCCAGATGATGGGCGGCATGGCTTTCAGCCGCCCGACATCGGCGAGACGCCGCAGTTCATTGGGCAGATGCGTGCCGTCGCCATCGCCCATCACGATGTCGCTGATCACCAGGTCGTAGAACTGGCGGCCCAGCGCGCCAACGGCCTCCGTGCTGCTTCCCACGCCGGCGACCCGGCGATACCCCAACGCCAGCAGCATGTTCTGCAGGTAAGCGCGCTCGACCGGGTGGTCTTCAACCAGAAGAATCCGTCGAGCCGCTCCGGCGTCGGTTTTAGGCATTACGTTCCGTCCTAGCTTATAGGGCGGGCCTTCGCAGGCGGCCGCTTGAAATCGCTGGACTCCATCCTACGGCATCTGCAGCTGATCTGTCGTCATCAAGAACGGTTTAGTGCCATTTCTATGCCGATAGGCTTAGGTTTTGGAGCATCTTCCCCCGATGGACCCGCCCCCATTCGTCGGGGCGCAACGCCCGGACTCGGTCAGACGGCTCCCACCGCCCGGCGCACCGCGGCGCCGCCGGTGCGATAATGGCTGTCTTTACGCATCTACGGCACGGAGCATCCCTTGACCCGCATTGACGACCCCCAGCACGACCGCGAGGTCGGCACGGCCGACTCGACCCAGGACAACACGCGCACCGACGACACGCGCATCAGCGCCGTGCGTCCGCTGATTTCGCCCGCGCTGCTCCAGGACGAACTGCCCGTTTCCCCCGCCATCCAGACCCTGGTCGAAGACAGCCGCGCCCAGATCGCCGACGTGCTGCATGGCCGCGACGACCGCCTCCTGATCGTGGTCGGCCCCTGCTCCATCCACGACCATGGCCAGGCAATGGAATACGCCCGCCAGCTGCGCGCCGCCGTGGACCAGCACAAGAAAGACCTGCTGATCGTCATGCGCGTCTATTTCGAAAAACCCCGCACCACCGTCGGCTGGAAGGGTTATATCAATGACCCGCGCCTGGATGGCAGCTTCCGCATCAATGAAGGCCTGCGCCGCGCCCGCGAACTGCTGCTGGACATCAGCGGCCTGGGCCTGCCGATCGCGACTGAATTCCTCGACCTGCTCAGCCCGCAATACATTGCCGACCTGATCGCCTGGGGCGCCATCGGCGCACGCACCACTGAAAGCCCCAGCCACCGCCAACTGAGCTCGGGTCTGAGCTGCCCGCTGGGCTTCAAGAACGGCACCGACGGCGGCGTGCAGATTGCCGCGGACGCCATGGTGGCCGCCAGCGCCAAGCATGCCTTCATGGGGATGACCAAGATGGGCATGGCAGCCATCTTCGAAACCCGCGGCAACCAGGACACCCACGTGATCCTGCGCGGCGGCAAGCAAGGCCCCAATTACGACGCCGCCAGCGTGGACGCCTGTTGCGCCGCCCTGCGCGCCGCCGGCCAGCGTGAACAAGTCATGATCGACTGCTCGCACGCCAACTCGAACAAGTCGCACCTGCGCCAGATCGATGTCGCCAACGACATCGCCGCCCAGCTTGCCCAGGGCGATGCCCGCATCACCGGCGTCATGATCGAAAGCCACCTGGAAGAAGGCCGCCAGGACCTGAAGCCCGGCCAGCCCCTGCGCCGCGGTGTGTCGATCACCGACGCCTGCCTGGGCTGGTCCCAGACCGAACCGGTGCTGGACGCCCTGGCGCTGGCTGTCCGTCAGCGCCGCGAAAAGGCCGCGGCCTGATCCTGCGCGTCAGCGGCGCAAGCCGTAAGGGGCCGGATCCATATCCGGCCCCTGCCCCGTGATCAGGCTGGCCAGCAGCTTGCCGGTCACCGGGCCCAGCGTGAAGCCGTGATGCGCGTGGCCGAATGCCATCCATAGCCCGGGGTGCCGGGGTGCGGGGCCGATCACCGGGCGCATGTCCGGCATGCAGGGGCGGCAACCCATCCACGGTTCGCGTTCGACCGCGGCGCCCAAGGGCAGCAACTGCGCGGCCAGGGCCCGCGTCCGCTGGATCTGGATGGGCGACGGCGGCGCGTCCCGCGCCGCGAACTCCGCGCCTGTCGTCAGCCGCACGCCCAGCGTCATCGGCGTCACGACGAATCCGCAGTCGATATCGGCGACCGGGTGGGATAAGGTCGCCCCGTCTTCCAGCGCGAAGTGCTGGTGATATCCCCGCTTGACCGCCATCGGAATGCGATAGCCCAGTGGCCGCAGCACATCGGGCGACCACGGCCCCAGCGCCACGACCACGTCGCGCGCTTCGATCACCCCGTCTTCGCCCTGCACCTGCCAGCCTTTGCCTGGCGCCGGCTTCAGGCTGCGCGCGTCGCCCTTGGCAAGCTGCCCGCCGCGCTGCTGGAACAAGGCGGCGTAGCCCCGCGTCACGGCGCCCGGATCCGACACATTGACGGGGTCCAGCCAATGGATCGCGCCCACCATCCTTGTAGACAGCGCGGGCTCCAGCGCCGACAGCGCCTGCCGGTCCAATACGCGGTAGTTCAAACCATAGGGCGCCAGCGCCTCGGCCTCGGCGATGGCACGCGTCAATCCGGCTTCGGTGCGCACGCCGTCGATCCAGCCGTTGCGGCGGAACAGGTGCGAGATCTGCGCGTCGTCCTTCAACGCATCGTGCTCGGCCACGCTGCGCTCGATCAGCGGCAGCATGGCGTCGGCCGCGCGGGCCAGCCGCGTCGGCGACGAATGCCACCAGTAGCGCAGCAGCCAAGGCGCCACGCGGGGCAGAAAGCGCGGGTGATAACTGACGTCCGGCGTGTTGTTCCGCGCATAGCGCCAAACGCTGCGCCAATCGCGCGGGAAGGCATAGGGTATGACGCTGGCGCGTTCGATCAGGCCGGCATTGCCGTAACTGGTTTCCTCGCCCGGGCCGCGCCGGTCCAAGAGCACCACGGAGCGGCCGCGCGCCGCCAGATGCAGCGCCGTGCTCACCCCGACGATGCCCGCCCCAAGAACCACGACGTCTGTTTTCATGCGCCGGATTCTGCGCCACGCGCCCGGGTTCGGCAAGCCGTGCAAGCGTAGAATCCAACGCTGGACACGGCCGCCCCGGACTTCGACATGCCCCTCCCCTTGCTGCAACCCGTCACGCTTGAAGGCGAGGTCGTCCGCCTGGAACCGCTTGCGGCCGAGCACGCCGACGCGCTGGCCGGCGTCGGCCTGCATCCCGAACTCTGGCGCTTGCAGCCGGAACCCCTGGAGACCGCCGACGACATGCGCCGTTACGTCGAGCGCGCGCTGGCGGCGCAGCGCGACGGGACCTGTCTACCCTTTGTCATCGTGCAGCAAAGCTCGGGGCAGATCATCGGGGCGACGCGCTATATGGACATCGCGTTGGCGCACAAACGGCTGGAAGTCGGGGCGACCTGGCTCACGCCGGCCGCCCAGCGTTCTGGCGCCAATACCGAAGCAAAATTCCTGCTGTTGCAGCACGCTTTTGAAACAATTGGTATCATACGCGTTGTCTTCAAGACGGAGCTGGGCAATACGCAGTCGCGCCAAGCCATTCTCCGGATCGGCGGCGTCGAAGAGGGTGTGTTCCGCAAGCACCTGATCGCGCAATCGGGACGCACCCGCGACATGGTCTATTACGCCATCCTCGACGAGGATTGGCCGGCGGTCAAAGCGCGCCTGCAGGCGCGCATGCACCGGCCGCAATAGCGCCGCGCGCTACGCTCTTTTCGCAGCCGGCCACCGCGTTCCGCAGAACCGGGGCCGTTATCGCAGGACCGGCGGTCCGACGGCGCTGTTCGCCTTCGCCGCCCTTTTCAAGTCAGGTATGGACTCTTCTTCCCTCCTCCCGGCCGCAGGCTCCCAGGCGCGCCACACCATATTCCTCTACACGGAAGAACAGCGGGGCAACCAGTTGGTCGAATCGCCGGTCATCGGCATGCTGTCCGACGTTTCGGGTTCGGACAAGCTAGTGGTGGTGCAGGACCCGCACAGCGGCCTGAAATTCATCTATCGCGTCGACCACGAAAGCAGCAACCTCGACGCCGCCGCCATCACCGAGCAAGAACCCGCCTCGTTCAACGGCAAGACCTCGGTGCAGATCAATGCCATGTCTTACCGCTTGGGCACCGTCGAGAACGCCATGAAGCTGCTGCGCGGCAAAACGCAATGGATCCAGGACAAAGGGGCGGTGCTGTCGGTGCTGCTGCAAAACGCCGCCGCCCGCAAGACGCGCTTCTCCGCCGTGCGCATCGAGCGCGACCGCATGCGCAAGGTGCCGCACGGGGTCCCCGTGGAATACCTGCCTACATAAATAGGATGGCGCCAGCCGGGCGGGTCTTATCCACAATTTCTGTGGATAAGACCCGCCCGGATGCACGAGGCCCGGCCGTTCAAACGACAGCGCACGGGGCTGCGCATTTTTTGACCAGTCAAAGTTTCTTTCGCGGGCGGATGACATCCCGCACAGGTGCCGCACCGCCACAAACGGGGATGATGATATTCTCCGCAAGCGCCAGCGATACAAAACGTATCGCGCCCCTTGGCCCCTGCGCCCGCCCGCAGCGGACTCCCCCCAAACAAGAAGCCGTAGCATGACAACAGCGAAAAGCGTGCTTGCCGTTGGAGCGCCTCGCGTGCAAGCGCGGGGATCTACCACGCCGTGACGATCATCATCGTCGACGACCATGGAGATTGGCGCGACACCATCGCCGAGTACATCCAGGACCTGGGCCTGGACAAAGCCATCCTCACCGCAGGTTCGCTGGCCGAGCTGGATCAGCTGTTGCTCACGGTCACGCCCGGCATCCTGGTGCTGGACGCGATGCTCCCCGACGGCGACGCCTTGACCCGGGTGTCGCATCTGCGCACGACGTATCCGTCAATGGGCATCATCATGCTGACCGGCCGCCTGCTCAGCGAAGACAAGATCTCGGGCCTGAGCCTGGGCGCCGACCATTATCTGACCAAGCCCGTCAATCTGGCCGAACTGGGCGCCACCCTGGTGTCGCTGTCGCGCCGGCTGCGCGTCGTGCCCCCCGCCGACGTCAATGCCGCGCAGTCCGATGCCTGGCGCTTCGATCCCTCGCGCCGCACGCTGATGTCGCCCAACCAGGTCTGCGTCGACATCACCGACACCGAAAGCCGCTTGATCGGCGCGCTGATCCAGGCCGCGCCGCTGCCCCTGTCGCGCGGCCGCCTGGTCGAAGCGCTGGGCGCCAGCACCGACGCCTACGACACGCATCGCCTGGATGCGCACATGCACCGCCTGCGCCGCAAGCTGCGCGCGCAAGCCGGCGGCGACATGGGCATCCGCACCGTGTATGGCGTAGGCTATGTCTGCACCACGCCCGTACAGATCGTCGGCAACCTCAAGCCCTGACACACCCGCCTATGACGCCACCCATCCGCCCCCGCCGTTCCGTCCTCTACATGCCCGGCGCCAATGCGCGCGCGCTGGACAAAGCGCGCAGCCTGGACGCCGATGTCCTGATCCTGGATCTGGAAGACGCCGTCGCGCCCGACGCCAAGGCAGAGGCCCGCGAACAAGTCGCCCGCGCGTTGCGCGAAGGCGGCTATGGGCAGCGCGAATGCGTCGTGCGCGTCAATGCGCTGGACACGCCATGGGGCCAGGACGACGTTGCCGCCATCGCGCAAGCCGGCGCCCACGCGGTGCTGCTGCCCAAGGTGCAATCCGCCGCCCAGCTGGATGCGCTGGCGCAAGCGTTGGACGCCGCGGGTGCGCCACCCGATCTGCCGTTGTGGGCCATGGCGGAAACCCCGCTGGGCTTCTTGCGCCTGGATGCCATCGCGGGCGGCCACCCGCGGCTGGCCGCCATCGTGGTGGGCACCTCCGATCTGGTCAAGGACCTGCACGCCCGCCATACGCCCGCCCGCGAAGAAACGCTGCTGGCGCGCTCGCTCGCCGTGATGGCTGCCCGGGCGCACGGATTGGCGGTGCTGGATGGCGTGCACCTGGACCTGCAGGACGACGCGGGCCTTGCCGCTGCCTGCCGCCAAGGGCGCGACCAGGGCTTTGACGGCAAGACGCTGATCCACCCCAAACAGATCGCCGCGGCGAACGACGCGTTCGCGCCTACGGAGGCGGAACGGGTCACCGCCCGCAAGCGCCTGGACGCCTGGCGCGCCGCCCAGGCTGCGGGGCTGGGCGTGGCCGTGGTCGACGGCGCGCTGGTGGAAAACCTGCACGCGCAGGAAGCCGAACGCCTGTTGGCGCTGGCCGCCGCCATCGCGGGCAGATAGTCCGGCGCTCGACGGCGGTTTCGGGGCTGAATCGCCTGCCGCAAGCCCCCCTATCGCGAGGCGCCAGCGCCGAAGCGCGCGGCCCGGTACAATAACGCCCACGACTGGACGGCGGCTTTGATTGGCCGCCCCTCTATTTCGCCCTTCGCGCCCGACTGCACCCATCAGTTCGCCAGCCTCGCGCGCGATCCCGCCCCGGTTCCCTTTTTTGCGCCGCGCCTTGTGGCGGGAGCCTTGCCGCGCGCCTGACGCGCCACCCCCAGCCACACGATTCATGATCCGCTTCCAACAAGTTTCACTCATGCGCGGCGTCAAGCCCTTGCTAGACAAGGTCGACCTGCTGCTGAACCCCGGCGACAAGATCGGCCTGATCGGCGCCAACGGCGCCGGCAAGTCGAGCCTGTTCGGCCTGCTGCGCGGCACGCTGCACGCCGACCAGGGCGACCTGGACTATCCCTCCAGCTGGCGCATGGCCTATGTAGCGCAGGAAACCCCCGCGCTGGACCGCCCCGCCATCGAATACGCGATCGACGGCGATGTCACGCTGCGCAAATTGGAAGCGGAACTGGCGGCTCTGGAGGCCGAACCGGAAAGCGCCGAGAACGGCCTGCGCATGGGCGACATCTACGCCGCGCTGGCGGACGCGGACGCCTACACGGTGCACTCGCGCGCCGAACAGCTGTTGACCGGCCTGGGCTTCACGCAAGCGCAGATGCACCTGCCGCTGACGAGCTTCTCGGGCGGCTGGCGCATGCGCCTGAACCTGGCGCAAGCGCTGATGTGCCCGTCCGACCTGTTGCTGCTGGACGAGCCCACCAACCACTTGGACCTGGACGCGATCATCTGGCTGGAAGACTGGCTCAAGCGCTATCCGGGCACGCTCATCGTCATCTCCCACGACCGCGATTTCCTGGACGGCGTGGTGAACGTCATCGTCCATATCGACGAACGCAAGCTCAAGCGCTATTCGGGCAACTACTCGTCGTTCGAGCGCCAGCGCGCCGCCCAGCTGGAACTGGCGCAGGGCATGATGGAAAAGCAGATGCGCCAACGCTCGCACCTGCAGTCTTTCATCGACCGCTTCAAGGCCCAGGCCAGCAAGGCCCGCCAGGCGCAGAGCCGCATCAAGGCGCTGGCCCGCATGGAAGAAGTGGCGCCGCTGCGCGCGGCCGCCGAATTCTCTTTCGAGTTCCGCGAACCGCTGCGTGCGCCGAATCCGCTCTTGACGATGGACAAGGTCAGCGCGGGCTATCGCGTCGAAGACGAAGACACGCAAGCCGTCTCCGACAAGATCATCGTGTCGGGCATCAATTTCTCGCTTCAGGCCGGACAGCGCATCGGGCTGCTGGGTATCAACGGCGCGGGCAAATCGACCTTCATCAAGACCATTGCAGGCGACCTCGAGTCCCTGGCGGGCGACACGCAGTTCAACAAGGGCCTGTCCATCGGCTACTTCGCCCAGCACCAGGTCGAAATGCTGCGCCACGACGAATCGCCGCTGTGGCACATGATGAAGATCGCGCCCACCGTGCGCGAACAGGAACTGCGCAACTTCCTGGGCAGCTTCAACTTCAACGGCAACATGGCCACCAGTTCCATCGCCCCGTTCTCCGGCGGCGAAAAGGCCCGGCTGGCGCTGGCGCTGATCGTCTGGCAGCGGCCCAACCTGCTGCTGCTGGACGAGCCCACCAACCACCTGGACCTGGAAACGCGCGAAGCGCTGACCACCGCGCTGGCGCAGTTCGAAGGCACGCTGATGCTGGTCTCGCACGATCGCCACCTGCTGCGCGCGACCACCGATGAGTTCATCATCGTGGCCGACGGCGCCGTCAGCCCCTTCGACGGGGACCTGGACGATTACAAAGACTGGCTATACAAAACCAAATTGGCCGCCAAAGCCGCCTGATCGCGTTACAATCCCGCGAATTGCCCGCACCGGTCTTCAATCGGACTTGTGCGGGCAACCTTCAACCACGTCCCGCTGTTTGCGGGACGCGTTTTTTCAGCGCTCGTAGATGACGATCAAAGACCAAGTATTCCTCGCCAGCCAGTATCTTGCGCCCCACCACCTGGTGTCGCGCTTTTTCGGATACGCCTCAGACTGCCGGGAACCCGCGGTCAAGAATTGGATGATCTCGCGCTTCGTCCGCAAGTACGGCGTGGACATGCGCGAAGCCGTGCAGGAAGACCCGCTGGCCTACGAGTGCTTCAACGACTTCTTCACCCGCGCGCTGAAAGACGATGCGCGTCCGCTGGACGACGAGCCGGGTTCGGTGCTGTGCCCCGCCGACGGCGCGATCAGCCAGATGGGCGCGATCGAACAGGGCCGCATCTTCCAGGCCAAGGGCCACAGCTACGGTCTCGTGGATCTGCTGGGCGGCGACACCGAGCGCGCCGCGCCCTTCCAGGGCGGCGAATTCGCCACCGTGTACTTGTCACCCAAGGACTACCACCGCGTGCACATGCCGGTTGCCGGCACGCTGCGCGAAATGGTGCACGTGCCCGGCCGGCTGTTCTCGGTCAACCCGCTGACCGCCCGCAACGTGCCGCGCCTGTTCGCGCGCAATGAACGCGTGGTCTGCCTGTTCGACACCGAGCACGGCCCGATGGCCCTCATCCTCGTTGGCGCGATGATCGTGGCGTCCATCGAAACCGTGTGGGCAGGTCTCGTCACCCCGTACAAGCGCCGCGTCAAGTCCGTGCGCTACGACGACCTGGCGCGCGCGCCCATCCATCTGGCGAAAGGCGCCGAAATGGGCCGCTTCAAGCTCGGCTCGACGGCGATCGTGCTGTTCGGGCCGAACAAGATCCGCTGGGCCGACACGCCGTCGGTGCTGGGTCCGGTGCGCATGGGCGAACTGTTGGCGTTGCCGGCGCAGCCCTGATTCCGGCCAGTGTGCGGCGCGCCAACCTGGGCGCCGCACCCGCTATTTCGCTTTTGGCGAAATGGTTTTTCCTTATTTATTCGCTTTCTGCGATGAAGCGGCGTTGCTAGATTAGGGGCTTTTACCGGCTCCCCCATGACAACCACCGCCCTGCCCGCCACCGCGCCCGATGGCGCCGCCACCCGCCGGCCCTTGCCGCTTGCGCTTGCCCGCATGTTGTCCCTGGACGACTTCGAAGCTGCGGCGCGGCGGCGCCTGCCCCGGCCCATTTTCGGGTATGTCGCCGGGGCCGCCGAAGACTATCAATCCCTGCGCGACAACCGCCAGGCGTTCGCCCAGTATGCGTTCGCGCCGCGCGTGCTGGTCGACGTGTCCCGCCGCACGCAGCAGACTGAACTGTTCGGCCGCCAGTACGCGTCGCCCTTCGGCATTGCGCCGATGGGCATCAGCGCCTTGTCTGCGTACCGCGGCGACATCGTGCTGGCGCGCGCCGCGCGCGAGCAGAACATTCCCGCCATCCTCAGCGGCACCTCGCTCATCGCCCTGGAAGACGTCATCCGCGAAGCGCCTGGCACCTGGTTCCAGGCCTACCTGCCCGGCGACCCCGCGAAGATCGATGCACTGGTCGAGCGCGCCCGCCGCGCGGGCTACGAAACCCTGGTGCTGACCGTGGACATTCCGGTCTCGGCCAATCGCGAAAACAACGTGCGCACAGGATTCTCCACCCCGCTCAAACCCAGCCTGCGCCTGGCGTGGGATGGCCTGACGCATCCGCGCTGGCTGGTCGGCACCTTTCTGCGCACGCTCATGGCGCATGGCATGCCGCATTTCGAGAACTCTTTTGCGACGCGCGGCGCGCCCATCGTTTCCTCCTCGGTGCTGCGCGACTTCACCGCCCGCGACCACCTCAGTTGGGAGCACGTGGCGCGCATCCGCAAGCAATGGCCCGGCACCTTGATCATCAAGGGCATCCTGCATGCGCGGGACGCGGCGCTGGCGCGCCAACATGGCGCCGACGGCGTCATCGTGTCCAACCACGGCGGCCGCCAATTGGACGGCGCGATCTCGCCGCTGCGTGCGCTACCCGGCGTGGTCGCGGCCGCCGGCGACATGACGGTCATGATGGACAGCGGCGTGCGCCGCGGTGGCGACGTCCTCAAGGCGCTGGCCCTTGGCGCCCGCTTCGTCTTCGTCGGACGTCCGTTCAACTACGCGGCGGCCGTGGGCGGACAAGCGGGCGTCAGCCATGCCATCGGCCTGCTGCGCGCCGAGGTCGACCGCAACATGGCGATGCTGGGCATCAACAGCGTCCGAGAGATGGACGCCAGCCTGCTATGGCGGGACGGCCCGGTCGGCCCTTGACGCAAACCGGCACGAAACACTGCGCCCGCCCGGCATAGAATGGCGTTTCCCTTGCTACCCGTGCGCCGGCCATCAAAGCGGCGCGCCCCGTGCCCGCCGTGTCCCTACGCCAATCCTCGTTTTTCCTGCGCTTCCTGACGCTTGGGGCGCTTGCCCACGTCTACGTCGGCGCGCGGCTGATTCCAGACGCGCTGCTCAGCAATACGGGCGCCGCCGCCGCCACCCTTGCCCTGATCCTGTCATGCATCCTGATCCCCCTGGGAATGCTGGGGCGATCTTCCGTGCATCCCCCTTGGGGCGACCGCATCGCGTGGGTCGGCCTGATCGCGATGGGGCTGTTCTCGTCGCTGTTCGTGCTGACCCTGATCCGCGACGTCATCCTGCTGGTGACCTGGCTCGTCAGCCTGGCGGCGGGCGCCGGCCTGCCCTGGGTCCGGCTGCGCAGCATCAGCGCGTGGACCGTCGCGGGGCTGGCGGCGGCCGGCACGTTGATCGGGTTCTACAACGCGCGACGCCGCGCGCGCGTCGTCGACGTGGACGTGCCCATTCCCGGCCTGCCGCAAGACCTGGACGGCTTCACCATCGTGCAGATCAGCGACATCCATGTCGGCCCCACCATCAAGAAGCATTACGTGCAGGCCATCGTCGACGCCGTGAACGGACTGCTGCCCGACATGATCGCCGTCACGGGCGACGTGGTGGACGGCAGCGTCGAGCATCTGGCTGCGCAGGCCAGCCCGCTGGGCGCGCTGCGCGCACCATTCGGCGTGTATCTGGTCACTGGCAACCACGAATATTATTCAGGCGCCGCGCCCTGGGTGGCGGAATTCCGCCGACTGGGCCTGCGCGTGCTCATGAACGAACACGCCGTGATCCACCCCTCGGGCCTGCCCGTGGTGGTGGCGGGCGTCACGGACTACAGCGCCGGCGCGTTCGACCCGCAGCAACGCAGCAACCCGAAGGCCGCGCTGGCGGGCGCGCCCGCGGACGCCTGCGCCAGGATCCTGCTGGCCCACCAGCCCCGCAGCGCCGCCGCGGCCGAGCCGCTGGGCTACCACCTCCAGTTGTCCGGCCATACGCATGGCGGACAGTTCTTTCCGTGGGGCTTTTTCGTGCGCTTCCAGCAGCCGTTCACCGCAGGCCTGCATCGGCTGGGCAAGATGTGGGTGTACACCAGCCGCGGCACCGGCTATTGGGGCCCGCCGAAGCGCCTGGGCGCCCCGTCCGAGATCACGCGCTTGCGTTTGCGCGCAGCGGCCGCGCGCGGCTGACGCCCTCAGGCCGCAGCGTCCGGCGTCGTGTCCGGCAGCGGCCCGCGTTCCAGGTAGCTGGTCAGCGCGATATCGCTGGTGGTATTGGTGATGCCCTCGATCTTGTGGATGCGCGCCAGCAGCAGCTCCAGCGCCTGGGTGTCGCGCACCCGCACCTTCAGCAGCATGGCGCTCTTGCCGGTGATGGTGTGGATCTCTTCCACTTCGGTCAGTTCCGCCAAGCCCAGCACCTGTTGCGTGATGCTCCAGTTGTTGGTGTCCACATGCACGAAGGCCAGCAAGGGCCGGCCGATGCGCGCGCCGTCCAGCTTGGCGGCGATGCCCTTGATCAAGCCGTCGCGCTTCAGGCGCTTGACCCGTTCGTGCACCGCGGGCGCCGAAAGGTTCAGCATCTTGCCCAATTCGGCATAGCTTGGCGTGGCGTCGTCCGCCAGCAGCGTTAATAGTTTTCGGTCGCGGTCGTCCAGGTCTGGCATCGGAATCAGGTTCTGCCTTACGGCATTCGAACTTTTATGGAATAAGGAAATATCAGCGTTAACCCTTATTTTATTCCAATAAAATTCCCGGCATGCAGAATCGTAGCAACCGCAACACCCGCACGCCCTCTTCCGTCCCCGCTTTGATGTTCGCCGTCAGCGTCGTGGGCTCCAACGGGCTGGCGCTCAGCCCCATCTTGAGCGATGTGGCGGGTTCGTTCTCGACGTCCGCGCTGACGATCAGCACCGCCATCTCCGCCTATGGCGCCGCCACCGCCGCCAGCGCGTTCTTCCTGGCCGCGCGCATCGACCGCATCGGCATCCGCCGGGCCTTGCTGGGCGCGATGGTGGCGCTGATCGCCGCCCTGCTCCTGTCGGCCGCGGCGCCCCACTGGATCGTGCTGACCCTGGCGCAAGCCCTGGCCGGTGGCGCCGCCGGGGTCATCCTGCCCGCAGCCTACGGTTCGGCATCGCTCATCGCGCCGCCCGGCCAGGAGGCCCGCACGCTGGGCCGGGTCATTGCCGGCTGGTCGGTGTCGTTGGTGGCGGGCGTGCCGCTGTCGGCCCTGATCTCGGATGCCGTGGGCTGGCGCGCCACTTATGGCGTCCTGGCCTTGTGCGCCGCGGTGGCCCTGCTGGGCCTGCGCAAGCTGCCTGAGCGTCGCGCGGAAAACCCCGCGCCGCTGCGCCTGTCACGCTTGCTGGCGCCCTTGTCCTATCGCGATGTGCCGGTGCTGCTGCTGGCCTGCCTGGCGTTTTCATCGGCCTTCTACGGGGTATACGCCTTCCTGGCGGATCACGTCCGCACGTTGCTGGCCTTGTCTGCCGGGCAGGTCGGCTTCATCGCCTTTGCCTACGGCGCGGGCTTTTTGCTGGCCGGCATCGCAGGCGCGCCGCTGATCGAACGGCTGGGGCCGCGCCGCGCCTTGCCGTTGGCCCTGGGCGCGATCGCGCTGGTTTATCTGGCACTGCTGCCCGCCGCGCATGCCTTGGCCGCGGTGCTGGCCATCGCCGCGTTCTGGGGGGCTGCGTCGCAACTGAGCCTGAACCTGCTGGTGCTGCTGCTGTCGCGCGCACGTCCTGACGAGCGTGGCGCCGTGCTGGGCCTGAACACCTGCACCACCTATCTGGGCGCCAGCGTGGGCACCGCGATCGCCGGCACGCTGTATACGCACGCCGGGTTCGACACCTTGGGGCTATGCGCCTCGGCGGCTGTCGGCATGGCCGCCATCGGCCTGCATTGGCGGTTGAACGGCCGCCGGGCCGCGCGCGGCGAAGCCACCGCCTGACCCGGCGCGCCGGCTTACCACGGGAAGCTGATCAAGTCGCCGTACAAGCGCTTGAGCGTGCTTTTGACTTCCGGCGAGTTCTGATAGATCTCGATGAACTTCAGCAGCCGGGGATCCTGCGCCTTTTCCGGCGTGGTGACCCAGCGGATGGCGTAGCGGCGGATGCTGACAGGGTCGGTATTGTCGAACGCCAGTCCGTCCTTTTCATTCAGGCCGGCTTGCTTGGCGAACGTCGTATAGGTCACCGAAGCCGTCACATCGTCGAACGTGCGCGCCGATTGCGAGCCCTCGATCTGCACGAACTTCAACTTCTTGGGATTGGACACCACGTCTTCCAGCGCGGCTTGATGCGCCACGCCCGGCTTGAGCTTGATCAACCCGATCGATTCCAGCAACAGCAAGGCCCGGCCCGTATTCACGGGATCATTGGGCACGGCGATGGTGGCCCCGTCCGGCACCGTGTCGCCCTTTTTCAGCTTCTTCGAAAACAAGCCGATGGTGGTGGAGTAACCGTAGGCGATGGGCGTCAGGTTCGCGCCGCGCCGCTGGTTGAACAGTTGCAGGAAGGGTTCATGCTGGAAGAAATTCGCGTCGACCGATCCATCCGCCACGGCAATGTTGGGCAGCACCCAGTCGTTGAATTCCACCAGTTTGACGTCCAGGCCTGCCTTCTTTGCCTGTGCGATCGCCAACTCGGTCGCTTCGTTCGCCACGCTGGGGATCACGCCGATGCGCAAGGGCTTGTCCTGCGCGATCGCCGCGGACGCCGCCGCCAGGCCCAGGGCCGCGACGGCCGCGCCGCGCGTCAGTTTGAAAAGCAGGTGCTTGAGAAGCATGAAGAGTGTCCAGAAGTCTTGGAAAGCCGGCCCCGCGCCGGCGCTGGCGATATTGTGCAGCAGCTTGCGCGTCGATCCCCGAAAGGCCTTTGTCACGCAATGGCAATGTGTGGACGCCGGGACTAGCGCTAAGATGGTCGCAATCCGTCCCTTCCGGGAGGCCCCATGAATTCCGTGCTGACCACCCTGCCCGGCGCCCGGTCCGCGGCCCGCCGCCGCGACCAGATCGAAGACCAGTTGGGCGCCCACAACTACCATCCGCTGGATGTCGTCATCGCCCGCGGCAGCGGCGTCTGGGTCTATGACGTCGAAGGCCGCAAATACCTGGATTGCCTGTCGGCCTATTCCGCCGTCAACCAGGGGCACTGCCACCCCCGCATCCTGGCCGCGATGGTCGAACAGGCGCAAACGCTCACGCTGACGTCCCGCGCTTTCCGCCACGACCAGATGGCGCCGTTCTACGAAGACCTGGCTCGACTGACCGGCGCACACAAGATCCTGCCGATGAACAGCGGCGCGGAAGCCGTGGAAACCGCCATCAAGGCGGTACGCAAATGGGGCTACGAGGTGCGCGGCGTGCCGCCGGACCAGGCCGAGATCATCGTCTGCGCCAACAACTTCCATGGCCGCACGTTGGGCATCGTGGGCTTTTCCACCGACCCTGACGCCTACGGCAACTACGGCCCCTTCGCACCCGGTTTCAAGGTCGTGCCCTTTGGCGACTTCGACGCCTTCGACGCCGCCATCACCCCCAACACCGTCGCCTTCCTGGTCGAGCCCATCCAGGGCGAGGCCGGCGTGGTGATGCCCCCCGCCGGATACTTCTCCCGGGTCCGCCAGCGCTGCACCGAGCGCGGCATCACGCTGATCCTTGACGAGATCCAGACCGGGCTGGGCCGCACGGGCAAACTGCTGGCCGAAGAGCACGAAGGCATCGAAGCCGATGTCACGCTGATCGGCAAGGCGCTGTCGGGCGGTTTCTATCCGGTGTCCGCCGTCTTATCCAACGCCGACGTGCTGGGCGTGTTCCAGCCGGGCCAGCACGGCAGCACTTTCGGCGGCAATCCGCTGGCCTGCGCCGTGGCGCGCGCCGCGCTGCACGTGCTGACCGACGAAGGCATGATCGAGAATGCGGCGGCAGTCGGCGCCTATTTCCTGGAACGGCTGCGCGCCCTGCCCGGCCCCGTGCGCGAGGTTCGCGGGCGCGGCCTGATGCTGGCGGTGGAACTCGAGCCCGATGCTGGCGGCGCGCGCCGCTTCAGCGAGCGCCTGCTGGCACGCGGCATGCTGGTCAAGGATACCCACGGCCACACGCTGCGCCTGTCGCCGCCGCTGATCGTCACGCGCGAACAGGTCGACTGGGCTTGCGACCAGTTGGCCGCGGTACTATCCGCCCCTTGAAGAACCCACCGGAGCCCGCCCTCGTGCAGAACACCGCCACCTTGCCTATCCAAATCACCCTCATCGGCGCGCCGACGGACATCGGCGCCGGCGCGCGCGGCGCATCGATGGGCCCGGAAGCCTTGCGAGTGGCCGACCTGGGTCCCACGATCGAGGCCCAAGGTTTCCAGGTGATCGACCGCGGCAACCTGTACGGCCCCGCCAACCCGTGGCTGCCACCCGTGGACGGCTACCGCCATCTGGAAGAAGTCGCGGCATGGAACCGGGCGGTGCACGATGCCGTGTACGCCGAGCTGGCCGAAGGCCGTCTGCCCGTGCTGCTGGGCGGCGACCACTGCCTGGGCATCGGATCGATCAGCGCCGTGGCGCGCCACTGCCGTGCAGCGGGCAAGAAGCTGCGCGTGTTGTGGCTGGACGCCCACGCCGATTTCAATACCAACGCCTTGACGCCCACCGGCAACGTGCATGGCATGCCGGTCGCCTGCCTGTGCGGCTATGGCCCTGAACAGATCACGGGCATGTCCGGCCAGACGCCGGACATCGAACCGGGCTGGGTGCGCCAGATCGGCATCCGCAGCGTGGACCAGGGCGAAAAGCGGTTGGTGCACGAGGCTGGGTTGGAAGTGTTCGATATGCGCTATCTGGACGAAATGGGCATGCGCGCCACGATGGAGGCCGCGCTGGCCGGACTGGACGCCGACACCCACCTGCACGTGAGCTTCGACGTGGATTTCCTGGACCCCGAGATCGCGCCCGGCGTGGGCACGACGGTTCCCGGCGGCCCGACCTACCGCGAAGCGCAGCTGTGCATGGAAATGATCGCCGACACCGGCCTGATGCGCTCGCTGGACGTCGTGGAACTGAATCCCGCCTTCGACGTGCGCAACAAGACGGCGGAACTGGCCGTGGACCTGATCGAGAGCCTGTTCGGTAAATCGACGCTGATGCGCCGCGGCGCCTGAGCCTCGGTTGGATGGGCGGGCCAGGCTAAGCCGCGCGCGCCCGGCGAATCGCTTCCGCCGCCGCGTGCAGATGAAGCAGGTTCTGGTCGCGCTGTTCCCACACTCGCGGCGTGGGTCCGGCCATGCACAGCGCATACCATTCCCCGCCCAGATCCAACGCAACCGCCAGCCCGGTCAGGTCGGCGACGCTTTCGCCCACATTCGCCGCCCACCCCTGCGCTTGAACCCGTTCCACCTCGGCGCGCAAGGCGTCGCGGGTAACCAGCGTGCGCTCGGTGTAGCGCGTGTAGTCCGGCGCCGCCAGCAGGCTGTCCCGATCCAGAGGCGCCAGCCGCGCCAGGATGGCTTTGGCGACCGAGCTGGTGTGCATCGGACGGCGCTCGCCCGGGCGCGCCGCGTAATGCACCGGATGGGTTGATTCCACCACGTCCAGGAACACCACGGCACCGTCCTGGATCTTGCCCAGCATCACGGTTTCATTGGCCGCGTCGCGCAAGGCGACCAGATGCGGCCGCACGTAGTCCAGCCAGGGATCGCCTGACTGGATCTGCCCGCTCAAGGCGTGCAGCTTGGCGGTCGGGTAATACCCTCCGCGGCGGCGCACTTCGTACAGATAGCCGCGCGCGACAAGTGTGCGCACCAGCGCCAGGCAGCTCGACATCGGCGCGCCCAAACCCTGCGCCAATTCCGTCAGCGGCATGGGCCGCCGCGTCTGCGCGAACAGCTCGATCAGTTCCAGCGTCCGCACGACTAATTTCACTTCCATGTGGCGACCCCTGTTCGGATTTGCCTTCAGAAAATTCGTAAATCTGCTAGGTCATCCACTAAGTTGACTTTTCATATGTGTGAACCTAAATTCTTGCACAGGAATTTATATTCACCAACACGAAATAAATTTCAGCCGGCTGGAGAACTGGCGCCTCGGTTAGCGGTACCGCGTCATCACCACAATTCCAATGATCGGCCCCGACCCGGGCCGGGGAGACAGACAGATGCGTATCAACCCCCTGCTGGCGGCCCTTGCCGCCGTAATGGCCGCGTCCGCGGCCCAAGCCCAATCGGATGTCGTGCGCCTGGGCGTGTCCAATGACCGTTCAGGCATCTACTCCGACCTGGGCGGACTAGGCTCCGAAATGTCCGTGCGTATGGCCGTCGAGGATTTCGGCGGCAAAGTGGCCGGCAAGACCGTGGAAGTGATTGGCGCCGATAACCAGAACAAGGCGGACGTCGCCTCGGCCCTGGTCCGCCGCTGGTTCGATACGCAAGGCCTGGTCGCCGTGGTGGACGGCGGCGCCAGTTCGGCCGGCCTGGCCGCCCAAGGCGTCGCCAAGGAAAAAGGCGGCACCGCGCTGATCAGCGGCGGTTTTGCCGGCGACTTCAGCGGCAAGCAGTGCAGCAACCTCAGCACGCAATGGGCGCCCGACACCTATGCGCTGGCCAACGCGGTCGTCAAGAGCGTGGTGGAAAGCGGCGGTAAGTCCTGGTACTTCATCACCACCGACTACGTCTTCGGCAAATCGCTGGAAAGCAATGCCACGCGTTTCGTGCAAAACGCGGGCGGCAAGGTGTTGGGCAGCACGCGCCATCCGTTGGGCGCCATGGATTTCGCATCCTTCCTGGTGCAGGCGCAGTCCTCCAAGGCCGACGTCGTCGGCCTGGCCAGCGCAGGCGGCGACCTCGTCAACCTGATCAAGCAGGCGCAGGAATTCGGCCTGACCGGCGGCAAGCAGCGCATGCTGACCTTCCTGACCTTCATCAACGACGTGCAGGCGATGGGATTGCCCGTCGCCCAAGGGCTGACCTTCCCCACCGGCTTTTACTGGGACGCCGACGAAGACACCCGCGCCTGGACGCAACGCTGGCAGAAGAAGATGGGCGTCACGCGCCCGCCTTCCATCGTGCAGGCGCTCAGCTACGTCGCCACCACGCACTACCTGCAAGCGGCCCAGGCCGCCGGCACGTTCGAGGGCGCCGCGGTCAATCAGAAGATGCGCGAGTTGCCCATCACGACCAAACTGATCAAGAATGCCCGGATCCGTCCCGAAGACGGCCGCGTCATCATGGACCTGTATCTGGTCGAAGTGAAGAAGCCCGCCGAGTCCAAATACCCCGGCGACTTCTACCGTATCCTGTCTACCGTGCCAGGCGAAAAAGTGTTCGTGTCGCTCGCCGACAGTGAATGCCCGCTGGTAAAGAAGTAGCGCCCC